>JBEBTR010000148.1:0-8127 GCA_040393725.1 Sphingobacterium endophyticum
CATGATCTAGATATTCCGTAAAATGATCCAGCTTCCAATGTTTCCAATCCGCTTCGGTACCTAATCCAGAAATTTTACAATGTACATTGGAATAGGAAGACAGGTCCTCGATAAATTTTGCCCATTCTGAAAATTCCTGAGTTTTAATCGGTGGTTTTGCTATATGATCTAAAACAAAAGCTTGCCCCGGATTGGCCTCAACACATTTCAGTGTACTTCCATAGTGTCTAGGGCGAATTAATAAATCATAGGTATAATCATGTTTCGTTAAGGAAGCAATCCCCCTTAAAAACTCATCTCTATAAAGAAAATCAGGATCATCCTCTCCTTCAATTACATGTCTAAATCCTTTAATGATTGCATGCTTGGAATAATCGTCGAGATACTCATCAATATGTTCAGATCTTAAATCTACCCAACCTACAATACCTTTTATCATAGCGTAGGCTTGAGATAGTTCAAGCAAAAACTGGGTTTCTTGGGGAGATTGGTCTGCTTGAACAGCAATTACTCCATCAAATCCCTGTTGTTTCAGCGTCCATGAAATATCATTAGGTAAAAAATTACGCTGAATTGCAGACATTTCATCCGTAATCCAGGCATCCTTGACTGGATTATATAACCAAAAATGTTGATGAGTATCTATTCTCATAATGAGTTATTATCCTTTTTTGAATGCAACCACCTCTTGGCGTTGCTCACCTAAATAATCCGCTCCCAATTCAATAACATCCCCTGCTTTAAGGTAAATTGGAGGATTGAATCCTAATCCAACTCCTGCAGGAGTTCCTGTTGAGATAACATCTCCTGGAAGTAATGTCATAAACTGAGAAACATAAGATACTACGAATGGAACGTTGAAAATTAAATTTGAAGTGTTCCCGTTCTGGTATTCTTTACCGTTAACTTTCAGCCAAAGTTTTACATGATTGATATCAGGTATTTCATCTGCTGTGGTCATGTATGGCCCCATAGGAGCGAAGGTGTCACAACCTTTTCCCTTATCCCAGGTACCGCCCCGCTCAAGTTGAAACTCTCGCTCGGATACATCATTGTGCAAAACATACCCAGCAACATAATCCAACGCTTCTGATTCCGCTACATAACTTGCTTTTTTACCAATAACAATGCAAAATTCTACTTCCCAATCGGTCTTAACCGAATTTCTTGGAATCATAACTTGATCATTCGGACCAATTAATGCTGTTGTAGATTTCATGAAAATTATGGGTTCAGCTGGAATCTGTGCTCCAGTTTCCGCAGCATGGTCTTTATAATTTAAACCAATACACACAATCTTGGATGGTCTGGTAAATGGAGCACCTAACCTTGTACCATTTGGTACTTCGATCAGTTTACCATCATTTGCCTTTACAAATTCCTCCAATCGTTCCAAGCCATTATCAGCAAAAAACTCCTCATTATAGTCCCCACCAAATGCTGAAACATCATAATTTATCTCATCGATATTTACACCGATCTTCTCTTGCCCTGGTTCTCCGTATCTAATTAATTTCATTTTATTTATTTTTTATGTCGAAAGACAACAAAGTCTTATGTCTAACGTCTAATGTCTAACGTCTAACGTCTACCTCAATTATTCAACTTAACAAAACCACCATCTATAGGATAGTCATTACCAGTTATAAAGCTTGCATCATCTGAACAAAGGAATAACGCCAATTTAGCAATTTCTTCAGGTTGAGCCATTCGACCAATCGGCTGAGAATGCGATAATTTATCAAACATTTCAGCCTCTTTTCCAGGATAGTTTTTAGCAATAAAACCATCGACGAAAGGCGTATGAACGCGAGCGGGAGAAATTGAATTCGATCGAATGTTATCCTTCATATAATCTCTAGCAATTGACAAACTCATAGCGTAGATTGCACCCTTACTCATAGAATATGCAAAACGATCGGCGATACCAACTAATGTGGCGATAGATGCTAAATTTAAAATGGCACCACCAGCATTTGCTTTCATGACAGGAACGACCGCATATAAAGCGTTATAAGCTCCTTTTACATTCACCTGGTAGATTCTTTCGAAATCCTCAGCAGAACAGCCTTCAAGGTTTCCTACATGAGCTATACCAGCATTATTTACCAATATATCAATTTTCCCTATTTTCGAAACTGCTGAAAGGACCTCTTCCTGATTGCTTACATTCAATGTATGCACTTCGCATTTCCCTCCTGCAGATTCTATTTCTTTCTTCGTGTCCTCGCCTCCTGCAGGGTTCAAATCAAAAATATGAACAGTAGCACCTTCCTTTGCGAACAAGGTTGAAATTGCTCTTCCAATCCCACTTCCACCTCCAGTTACAATGGCCACTTTAGCATTTAATTTTGACATAATATAATGTATTTTAATTATTTAAAATATTTTTATTAAAGTGAAACTCCACGTCTCCATGGAATAAAATCATCCTGACCTAGTTGAACAGCCTTTGCAATTGTTTCACCGCTTGCCACCGATATGACATAGTTCAATATCCGATGAGCTGCCTGCTCAATCGTTTCCTCTCCATCGATAATCGTCCCACAATTTAAATCAATGGCATCATTCATCTTATTGAATACTTTCGTATTGGACGCTACTTTGATAACAGGTGCAATAGGATTTCCTGTAGGAGTACCCAATCCTGTCGTGAATAGCACAATGTTAGCTCCTGCTGCTACTTCCGCAGTGGTACTTTCAACATCATTACCAGGTGTACACAATAGATTCAATCCAGGATCATTGGCTAATTCAGGGTAATCAACAACCGCTGTAACTGGAGATGTACCTCCTTTTTTTGCAGCTCCAGCAGATTTAATCGCATCAGTGATTAAGCCGTCTCTAATATTCCCCGGCGACGGATTCATATAAAACCCAGAACCGTCAGCTTCTGCTTTAGCATTGTAGGTGCGCATAAGATGTATGAATTTCTCTGCTGTAGGCTCATCAATACAGCGATCGCTTAGTTCCTGCTCCACCCCACATAATTCTGGAAATTCTGATAATATAACAGAACCTCCCATACTAACCATCATGTCTGAAAGATAGCCTAAGGTAGGATTTGCAGATATTCCAGAAAACCCATCCGATCCACCACATTCCAAACCTATACACAGCTTATCTAACCCTGCTTCTTTACGTTCCAGCTTATTAGCTTCTACCAAGCCTGCAAAGGTCGATTTTATAGCTTTCTGCATCAATTCTTGTTCCGTTCCTTCAAACTGCTGCTCAAATACAAATAACGGCTTATTGAAATGGGGATCACGCTTTGCAATTTCAGCTTTCAGAATCGATGCCTGGGCATGTTGACAGCCTAAACTTAAAACTGTCGCTCCTGCAACATTCGGATGTGTAATGTAACCAGCCAATAAACCACAGAGTGCATCAGAATCCATTCTTGTTCCCCCACAACCCATATCATGGTTTAAAAACTTGACTCCGTCAACATTTGGAAATAATCTTTTCTTTCCTTTATCTGCCCTTGCTGAACTTAGGTCTACAGACATCAAATCATCGATACTAGCACCACTTTTATATCTGTTAATCAGCTCATCAACCTCATCTGAATAATCTTTTGATTCAACTTGATAACCTAACTTTTCTTCTAATGCAGACTTTAGGGTAAGTACATTTCTATTTTCGCAGAACACTAATGGTATCACCAACCAATAGTTCGCTGTACCTACTGTTCCATTGCTACGGTGGAATCCTTTAAATGTTCGCTTATTAAATAAAGAAACATCCGGCTGAACCCAATCCAACTTCCGGTCCCCAAGTTTAAAATCCTCAGCAGCATGTCTAAGGTTGTCTACATCCAATAATTCTCCGCTATCTAAATCTTTGTTCACCTTCCCTACCAAAACACCGTACATGTAGATTTCCGCATCTTTTTGTAATGCATCGATGTTAAACTTATGCTTGGCGTTAACCGCTCTTTTAAGAATGATTTCTTTCCCTTGAAAATTCAATATATATCCTGCAGGCAGATCGCGCAAGGCTACCAACACATTATCTTTGGGATGGATTTGTAAAAATTCCAGTCTCTCTTTTTCCATTTGATATTATAATTCAAATATTTGCTCCATCATAACCCATTTTTCGCCAGGTTTAGATCCTGGAATAGACTGCTGATACTTCCACATCAACTGTTCCCATACCTGAACTGCGGGGTTCTCAGCATCCATTTTATCTTTACGTTCGAATGTAAAGCTTTCATCAACCTCCATAATCATAAATAACCGATTTCCAAAACGGTAAATATCCATTACCGTTACGCCTGCATCCGTAATGGACTTCTTAATTTCTGCTGACACGCGCCTATGGTGATCTTCGTATTCTGCAATCATCGTTGGATCATCAACCAGATCCAGTGCCATAGCATATCTTTTAAAACTCATATTCTAATTCTAGTGTCCTTGTTTAACAGTTATGTTATTGCTCTTGTTTTTGCTCGCAAAAAGCAAAACGACTAAGAAACAAACTAATACGACAAAGTAACCATATTGCATATTTCCTGTCAAATCCGATATATAACCGAGAACAGGAGGCAACAATGCCCCTCCTACAATCGACATAATGATTAGACTCGAAGCTGGCTTAGTATCAGCTCCTATCCCCTCAACCCCAATGGCAAAAATTGTTGGAAACATAATAGACATAAAAAATGCTATAGCAACCATGCTGTACAAGGTTAGCGCACCACTACCAAAAATACACACTAAAGTAAGCAAAACTGAAATTAAGGAATAATAAAGCAGCAGTTTGGTTGGTGCAATATAGCGCATAAAGAACGTCCCTACGAAGCGTCCCAACATGAATAATAAACCGGCAACCCCAGCGTAATATTTAGCATCTTTTGCTTCAATTCCTGAAACCTCCACCGCATATACAATTAAGAAGCTCAATACACAAACCTGAGCTCCTACGTAAAAAAACTGAGCTAAAACTGCCCATGCAACATTTTTATGCCTGAATGCCTTTAAAAATCCTGAACCTTTCTCCTCCTCATCCTTTACTTCCGGCAATCTAATGAAATAGAATACTACCGCAACCACTAAAATGATGATCCCCAAGATAACATATGGACCTTTAACCACCGCTGTTTCTGCTTGAATATAGGCTATTCGTTCGGCATCTGATAAGGCCGCAACCTGATCTACGGACAATGGATCTTCAGTTAAAATAAACTTTCCTCCAACGATAGGCGCTACAAATGCTGCCAATCCATTGAACGATTGGGCAAAATTTAATCGTTGGGTTGCTGTATTTGGATCACCCAAGACCGTCATATATGGATTTGCCGCAGTTTCTAAAATCGTAATCCCACAGGCAACTATAAATAAGGCCGAAAGAAAGAAAGCATAACTTATCGTATTTGCCGCTGGAACAAATAAGAAACATCCCGCCGCAAATAAAACCAATCCTACCAATATTCCAACCTTATATCCATATTTACTCATGATTAATCCCGCAGGAATACCCATAACCAAATAGGCTATGAAAACAGCTGAATCCACAAGTGAGGCTTGAAAATGTGTCAAACTAAAAGCACTTCGCAAATGCGCAATCAGAATAGGATCTAGATTATGTATAAATCCCCAGAAGAAAAAGAGGGATGTGATTAAAACGATAGCTACGGTGTTGCTCCTGTTATTCATTTGTTGGATTATAATTGAAAATCTAAATACGAGATATTTCCCAACAAATTATTGAACGATATTACCTATTTAATAAACTATTTTAACATCATTAACCTTAATTAGTCAATAATTATGAATAAATTCGATAACTATGATAATCAAGCAACTTGCCGTACCAATTTCTAGCAATCAGAGCTTCCAAATGCGAAGGGATTACTTCCCAAAACATCAATCGATTTGGCATTATCATGAGGAATTAGAACTCGTTTATGTTAAAAAAGGATCTGGAACATTGTTTATTGGTGATCGAATCATGAGTTTTCATCCTGGCATTTTGGTGTTGATTCCATCCCAAATACCTCATTATTGGCTATTTGACGAAATTAATCAGAAAAATGAAATGGAAGATCCTATTGATTGCGTGGTGGTACATTTTAAAAAAGACTTCGGGATTGAAAACTTTTTGAATGCTCCAGAATTGTCAAATATAAAGGCATTATTGGAAAATTCTTTTCGAGGTAAATACCTCGATGATTTCCGTGCAGTTCCTGCCCAAAACAGTATAGAAGAGTGTCTCGATGCTCAGGGCTTAATGAAATTATTTAAATTATTGGAAGCAATAAGTTATATACAAGAGGCAAATGCTGAAGATTTGATTGGCGAAAACTATTCAATACTTAACCAATCAGAAGACCATTATAGAATGAACAATCTGATGAATTATTTGCGGGAAAACTATAAACATAAAATTATGCTTCAGGATCTAGCAAAAGTTGCAGGAATGACCGAAAACTCATTCTGCCGTTATTTTAAACAGAAAACCGGAAAGACTCCTGTTCAATTTATAAATGAACTGAGAATTTCCCATGCTTGCTTCCAGCTAAAGAATAATAAAATGACTTTAAAAGAAATCTGTTATGAATCTGGATTCAACAATTTCGTCAGCTTCCATAAATCATTCAAAGCTACTACAGGCATGACTCCAAATCAATTTAGAAATTGATAGAATCGGAATGATTATTGCATCCAAATTTTGCTAAATTATTACACAGACTATTTACTTTTCGACAGGATATTATCATTTTATCAATGAATAAATTTTATAGATTTTTAAACCTTCATTTTGGGGAGGAAGCCAAGGATAAGGTCCTTGAGAATGTCACAGCAAGCATTTCATTTAGAGGATCCAACGTATGGATATTAGCTTGTGCTATTGTGGTAGCCTCTGTCGGTCTAAATGTCAACTCTACAGCGGTCATTATTGGCGCTATGCTTATTTCTCCGTTAATGGGGCCGATCGTTGGAGCAGGCTTTGCCTTGGGAACCTATGATTTTGATTTACTTAAAAAATCAATTAAAAATTTAGCAATTGCAACAATTGTCAGCCTGTTTGTATCATTCCTTTATTTTTTGTTAAGTCCTTTCAAAGAAGCTCAATCTGAGCTCTTGGCGCGAACAGCACCAAATATCTATGATGTATTGATCGCATTTTTTGGAGGATTAGCAGGAGTAATCGCCCTTACTCGGGTAGAAAAAGGAAATCCAATCCCCGGAGTGGCTATTGCGACAGCGCTGATGCCTCCTCTTTGTACTGCAGGATATGGATTAGCTATTGGTAACTTAAGCTATTTTGGAGGTGCACTTTATTTATATACCATCAATTGTTTCTTTATCTGTATTTCAACATTTCTTATCGTGAAGTTGTTGAAATATCCTAAAATTAAATTTGTAGATTCATCAAGAGAAAAGAAAATTACCCGAACAATTACTACTTTAATTCTCATCATTCTAATTCCAAGCTTTTATTTGGCTTATCAACTTCTCCAGGAAAAAAAATACTCTCAAAACGTCGATTCTTTCGTACAAAAGGAATTCCTAAATAAAGGATTTATCTTGATTTACGAGAAAACACAATTTAATAGTTGGCCAAAAAAAATAGAACTCGCTTTCTTGGACAAAAAATTCAAAAGTTCAGAAATAAAAGAATTAAACGCCAAACTCCCTGATTATGGGATAACAAATACCAACTTAATAATTAGACAGGACAGTACAGACCTTAAAAAAGATATTTTAGCTGAGATTAACGAACAGTCAAGGAATGTATCAGAGAAAGATGTAACCATACAAAATTTAAGGAACGAACTGGCAACCTATACATTCAATGATCAGGAGTTGATTGATGAAATCAATATCTTATTTCCTGAACTCGCCCCATATAGTATTGGAAAACAATTGGTTGTTGTAAATTCTGATAGCAGCTTTTTCCAAAACACCATAACCTATCATTCACAAAATCCAATTGATCCTACCGCGCTGAATAAACTTAAAGTTTGGCTTGAAACTAAAATGGGGTCAAAGAACATTCAGATTGTTCGATCAATCAATGGAATTGGGGACAATTAACTGTCCCCAATGAGAATTATTTATATTCTTTTTTGCTATTTAAGGCAAAATAACCAACAATTCCTGCTAAAAGCGAAGTTAT
>JBEBTR010000149.1:0-8011 GCA_040393725.1 Sphingobacterium endophyticum
TGTTAAGATGATTGCTGAACTGGATGATTCGAATTATAGGGAGGGGGATTTGAGGATTGGTTCAAGGAAGGTGGGAGTGGTTGTGAGGAATTAATTGCTTATTTAATTGATTATATCTAGGTTTGTTTTACATTTGATTTTTTTAAATACATCACCAAATTAATAAAAGCCTAAAGTCTAATGTTATTTCATGATTTATCTGATGAAGAACTTTTCTTGCTTCTAAAAGAAGGAGATGAACGTGCATTAAATGCAATTGTGAAAAGGTATTGGCAACCTTTATTTCAGATGGCTGCTTATACGTTGAAAGATCTACAGGAATGTGAGGATATTATCCAAAATATCTTTGTGAGAATCTGGGAAAGGAAAGAAAAAATAGATTTTAATTACTCATTAAAGGCTTACTTATTTGCTTCCACTCGATATGGTATTTATAATCATGTCAAAAAAATGCATTTGCAGGAGAATAGTCTTTCGCAAAAAGATTTTAAATTTATAGAATATTATAATCCAGAAAATGAACTTGAATGCAAAGAATTATTAGAGAATGTTGAAAAGATTGTCAATAGCTTACCCAACCAATGCCGAACGATATATCAGCTAAGCCGAAATGAAAAGCTTAGCCACCAAGAGATATCATCGCTATTAAATATTACTCCAAAAACTGTCGAGAACCAAATAACGATTGCCTTAAGACGCATTCGGACAGGATTAGGCAAGGTTTTATTCTTGTTATAAAAAAATAAAAATTCTTTTGGGGGGTACCTACCGTTTCTAACTCTACTACTTAAACAAGCAGAAGTAAGAGGTGGAAAAGAAAAACTTATATATTCTAATTAAAAACATTTTAACTCGGAAAGTTGATCCAGAGGAGGAGAAGTTGATGGATCAGCATTTGTATAAGTATTTTCAGCAGGAGGAATGGGATTCTAAGAGGTTTGGTGATCGCGATGAAATTGAAAACCGAATTTTAGATTCCGTTAATAAAAAGGTTGGACAAAATACCCCAGTGATTCCAAACAGGAGGAATTGGATCCTGTATGCGGCTGCAATTACGATATTTCTGTCGATTGCCATAACCCTATACACTTATTTGAACTTCAATAAATCTGATGGAGATTTGTCTTCCGGGGCCTTGGCATCGAAGGATTCTGTATTGGCTCCTGGTGACCAACATGCTTCATTGGTTTTAAATGATGGAACCATAGTCAAACTTGATGAACTTGAATCTGGAGAAAAAAAGACAGTTGCCAATTTGACAATTACCAAGAATGCGCAAGGAAATCTTGAATATTCTGTTAATAATAAAGCTTCTGCTGGTCTGGAAGAAATGAACACGCTGACTACGCCTTTGGGTGGGACTTATAAAATTATTTTAGAAGATGGTAGCCAAGTATGGTTGAATTCTGGAAGTACCATTACTTTCCCAACCGTATTTAATGCTATTCAACGGAAAGTTGAAATAACAGGAGAAGCTTATTTTGAAGTAGCGCATAATGCTAAAGTTCCCTTTGTCGTAAAAGTAGATGGATTAGATATTCAGGTATTAGGGACTTCCTTTAATGTTTCTGCGTATAAGGATTCCAAGCATCAGAATAATTTATCCGTTGCATTGCTGACCGGTGCTGTCGCATTAAAAAAGAACAATACAACGACCAAATTAGTTCCTGGGAAAAAAGCCACGGTTGATCATGAAAACATAAATATTTCTGCTTTTGATGTGGAGTCAGAAGTTGCCTGGAAAGACAATTATTTTGTTTTCAAAGATCAGAACATAAAAACCATCATGGATGAATTGGCGCGCTGGTATAAGGCTGAAGTTGTGTATGAAGGAGATAACTGGTCGGATAAGAATTTTACTTTAAGAATGTCTCGTGATCAAGAGATTAAGGAAATACTCACATTAATTGAATTAACCCGAAATGTGAAATTTAAAATAAAAGGAAGGAGGATAATCGTAAGTACATAGAATTTATTATTGCCTATCTATATAACTAAAAAGAGTCAGTATGCTCGAACATACCAACTCCAAAAGTTAATAGACGTAATCATTTGCGACAATTTTTACTTAACTAATTAACCAATCAAATCTATGAAAATTCCAATAGAAAGAGAACGCTATAAGTTCTTTTTTAAGATCACCCTAATTATGAAATTACTGTTTTTTCTATGTAGTTTTTATTTTTTGCAGGCTAGTACTTTTGTCTATGCTCAAAAGATAAATATCTCTCTAAAGAACCAAAGTTTAGAGAATGCATTGAATGTAGTTTGTAAGCAAACAAACTACGATTTGGTTTATGATTCCAAAATATTCAAGAAAGAATCAAAGATCAACTTAAACCTAAAAACAAACTCGATTGAAGAGGCTTTGGATAAGATTCTCATGAATCAAAATTTAGAATATGAAATCCGAAAAAACACTTTGATCGTTAGGCAAAAAGAAGCGCCAAGACTAAGTCAAACGCCTGAAAACTTAATTCCATTTATTAAGCAACAGGTTGTAACCGGTACTGTTAAAGATGAACATGGGAAAGCCTTGGTTGGTGTTACGGTTCAGGCAAAAGGTTCTAAGGAGGCAACTAGCACGGATGAGAATGGATCATACTCCATCACCTTATCGAGTAACACTGTCTTATTGGTTTTTTCTTCCATTGGTTTTGAAACCCAAGAGATCAATGTATTGAATAAATCTACTGTCAATGTGGTTTTATTCCCCAAGTTGGCTGATTTAGATGAGGTTGTGGTAGTTGGTTATGGAACTCAACGAAAAGCTGATGTCTCTGGTTCGATAACCACTGTCTCTGGGGACAGACTAGCTAATTTGCCTACTGCAGGGGCTGCTGAGGCTTTGCAAGGTATGGCATCTGGTCTTTCCATTAATATGGGAAGTGGTGCACCGGGTGAAAACCCAAGCATGATGGTTCGTGGGGTTACCAGCTGGGGGTCCAGTAACGATCCATTGGTCGTGATTGATGGTGTGCCGGGAGAAATGTCTTTTGTAAACCCTGAGGACATTAAATCCATTAGTATCCTTAAGGATGCAGCTTTAGCTTCTATTTATGGTGCTCGATCAGCGGCAGGTGTAATTCTCGTGGAGACCCATAGAGGACAAAACAAAGCACCAAAAATGCAGGTATCTGCTTATTATGGTGTTGAAGATCTGCCTAAGAGAATGGAAGTAGCTAACTCTGCAGAATATATCAAAATCAACAAAATGGCTCTCCAAAATGCTGGAATAGCACAAAATAGGTGGCCAAAATATATAGAAGAATACGAGAAAAATCCTAGTCAATTTGCAAATACGGATTGGCAAGATGTCTATTATAGATATGGGAATACAAGTAAGTATAACCTAGGCTATACAGCAGGTAATGAGTTTTCAAATGTTGCCTTTTCTGGGTATTATTCCAAAATCAAAGGGATCGTCATTGGTACCGAATCTGAAAAGTATGGGTTTAGGATTAACTCGGATGTCAAAAGAGGGAAATTCAAAATCGGAGAATCTATAAATTATGGAAGAGGAGTCCAAAGGCCTGAAGCAAATACTGGTTTTCCAGGGATGTATCAAACCACCAATATTCAACCATTGATCCATTTATACGATGCTAATAATGAAGGTGGATTTGGAGGCGCAATTCCAGGTCTTGGAATGACGGATGCTGCCAACCCTGTTGCCTTTAACCAATTGATTTCTACAAAAGATGCCAATGACTATCTAGCAGCTTCAGGATACGTTTCTTATCAACCTTTAGATGGTCTTGAATTCAAATTCCGTGCGGGAAGGACGATGGATTTTATTCATTATAAATCCTTTACTCCAACTTATTATGTTGGGGCCAATAGTGTAAATACCATTGCCAATTTAACGGAAAGAAGAAGTAAAAGGATTGAGGATATCATGGAATTGACGGGGACCTATTCCACTACAATAAACGATAAACATAATCTGGATGCTTTACTTGGGATATCTCAAGAAGAGAACAAGTTTGAGGATCAAGGCGGGAATGTTTTCCGTTTTGAAAATAATGAAGATCCTTATTTAGGAAAAGGGCAGGATAATGCATCAGTGACGGGTGGGTATCTTCGTTCTGCCTTACGTTCTGGATTTGGAAGACTATCCTATAATTATGATTATAAGTATTTGGCTATGTTCTCTGCGCGATATGATGGTTCTTCCCGTTTCGGTGAAGGCAATGAATGGGGATTTTTCCCATCAGCATCTATTGGATGGAACATTGCAAATGAAGGTTTTTGGGAAGATCTAAAGGGTAAAGTAAGTAATCTGAAATTACGTGCTAGTTATGGTAGTCTAGGAAATCAATCTATTGGGAACTATATGTTTATTCCAAGGCTTTCAAATAATACTTATGCATTAAATTATCCTTTGAATGGCAACCAGGTGAACTTGGGTTATGCAATTGACGGATTGCCTTCTTCAAAGATCAGATGGGAGACAACCTTATATAAGAATATTGGATTGGATATTACTTTGTTGAATCATAAGCTTGATTTAACCTTTGAAGCATACGTAAAAGATACGTATGATATGCTTTCCTCCAAGAATATCAGTTTAGCTACCGGATTCCCTTCGCTGATCGTCAATGAAGGAAAACTGAAGACGAAGGGTTTGGAATTCCAAGCAAACTATAAAGACCAAATTTCGGATTTTAAGTATCAGTTTGATGTGAATGTTTCTCATTACAAGAGTGTCTTGAAGGAGATGTCTGATCCAGGATACCTATTCGAATCAGGTCCAGCGCGCACTTATGTAGGCGGAGAAATAGGGGAGTTTTGGGTTACCCAAACTGCTGGGATCTTTCAATCAGAACAAGAAGTTAAGGAATGGAACCAATTGCATGGATCAAAAGATGCGAGTGGACAATGGATTCCATTGCAACCAGCTGCAAAACCTGGCGATATCCGTTTCATAGATCAAAATGGCGATGGAAAATTAGATTCTTATGATCGAGTTTTTGTAGGGAGTGGAAACCCAAAAATGCAATTAGGCTTCAATATCAATTTAGGTTATAAAGCATTTGACTTGATGGCTAATTTCTATGGAAACTTTGGTGTGAAGCGTTTTAACTATATGAAACGCCAGCTTCAAAGAATGGATAAAAACTTCAATTACGGTAAAGATGGTCTATTAGCTTGGACTCCAGAAAACACAAATACCGATATCCCTCGTGCTGTAATTGGTGACCCGAACGGAAATATCCGTATCTCAGACCGATTTGTTGAAAATGGAGATTATCTAAGATTGAACAATCTGCAAATTGGATATAACCTGCCTGCGAGTTTGAAAGAGAAATTAAACGTAAATGATCTTCGCATCTATGCTGGTGCGACTAGACTTTTCACCTTGACTAAATACAAAGGATATGATCCGGGAACTGGTTCAGAAACTGGTAAAATGGGTGTAGATGATGCGATTTATCCTCTAAGTCGCACATTTATGATGGGAATAAGAGTTGGTTTTTAGTCATAATTTAATATTGGAAAAAATGAAAATTACATATAAAAAGATTTTATTTACTGCTTTCATGTTTACCTTGTTTAGCTGTAAACAGGATTTCTTGAGTGAAAAAACAAATCCCAATTATTTAACACCTAATAATTTCTGGAAGTCAGAAGCCGATATCTTGAAAGGTTTGACAAGTGTTTATGGGCAATTGCAGCCGAATATGGATTGGGGTACTCCATTTGAAAGATTTATTGTTGTTGATAATTATAGAAGTGATGAGTTGGATTTTAGAGCAGATGTTACGTCATGGTTAGAAGTAGCAACCTTTGTCAACACTTCAACAAATGCAATCTCTCGCAAGGAGTGGAAATTCTTATATACAGGAATAAACTTTGCAAACCAGTGTATAGATAATATTCCAAATGTTCCTCAAGTTTCTGAAGAGCTTAAAAAAAGCACTATCGGTGAGGCTAGATTCCTAAGAGCATATTTTTACTATCGTTTATTGTTGAATTATGGAGAAAATATTCCTTTGTTCAAAAATGAACTTAAGGGTACTGACGATGAGTTCTATCCAAAACAAGCAGGGAAAGGAGAGCTAATTTCTTTCTTAATTGATGAATTGACTGCAATTCAGAAAGACCTTCCCGAGCCTAATGCTTATTCAAGTGCACAAGCAGGAAGAGTAAATAAATATGCGGCTGCAGCTTTATTGGGGAAACTTCACATGTTCCTGAAAAACATAGATAAAGCCGAAGTTGAGTTTGCAAAAGTGATTGGAAAATTCGATCTGATGGAAAAGTATGAGGATAATTTTAGTGGTCTACATAAGAACAATAAAGAGTCTATTTTTGAAGTACAGTATTCTGGAGACCGATCGGGAGGGCAGCGTGAATTTAATCGAATTGCGCTCCATTTAGCATCTTCAAATGCAGAAGGTTATGAAGAAGCATATCCTTCAGATTGGTTGTTCGAGACTTTGAAAAAAGACAAAACAAGTGATGGGAATTATACCACAAGGTTGTATTCGACTGTTTTGTTTAATGATAAGGATTCAAAGGCTTTCTATTTTGAGGCTGGGAAGAGCTTTTTAGACTATCATCGAGACGGTGAAATATTTTGGAATAAATTTGTTTCATGGCACCCTTCACTCAGTCAACATTGGAGCCAAAGTGCTTTTAATATTCCAGTGATTCGATATGCTGATGTGTTATTGCTATATGCAGAATGTCTAAACCATAGAGGCGCCACGACGGAAGCAATCAATCATATTAATAGAGTTCGTTCTCGTGCGAAAGCAGTAGCGATACCAAATACTTTATCTAAAACAGAAGTCCTAAAACATTTGCAGGATGTGGAACGCCCTACAGAATTGGCGCTAGAGGGAAGTAGATGGTATGATTTAATTCGTTGGGGATTAGTTGAGAAGGCATTGAAAGACCATAAAAAGCCTTTTGTGGAGAATTATATCAACACGAAGCATCAATTGTTTCCTATTCCTCATGATGAATTTCTTTTAAATCCTGATTGGGTTCAAAATCCAAATTTTAGTAAATAAAACATTAATCAATTGAAAAGCATGGTTTATAGAATTTTAAATAACAAACTGACTTTTTCATCCATTGTTCTTATGTTTTGTGCAGTGCAGATTCTTGTGTCCTGCAGTTCGACAATAGATGCGCAAAAGTATTCGAAGGATAAGCAAAGTAATAAAATCGACAAAAATGAGTTTTTGCCATTATTTGATGGTGTTAGCACAAAGGGGTGGCATACTTATGGCAAATCGACGGTTGGGAAGGCATGGAAGGTTTCTGACGGTGCTTTGCACCTGAATGTGGAAGGGCAGTCTAAAAATGAAAGGGGGGATTTATTGACCAATAAGGAATATGAAAACTTTCATTTAAAGCTGAAATGGAAAATTTCCAAAAAAGGGAATAGTGGAATCATTTTTAATATTAAAGAAGATACTACATTGTACCCAGCGACCTATAATTCTGGAATGGAAATGCAGGTGCTTGATAATGATTTGCATGGCGATGGAAAAATCAAGAAGCATAGGACCGGGGATCTATATGATTTGATTTCTAGTTCTTCTGAACCGGTAAAACCCGTTGGAATGTGGAATCAAGTAGAGATTATTTCTAACCGAGGACAATTGGATTTTTATTTAAATGATGTGCATATCCTGTCGACCACTTTGTTTGATGATAGTTGGAAAGAGTTAATATCGAAGAGTAAATTTCGAAAAATACCTGGATTTGGAACTTACAAAAAAGGGAGGATTGGCTTACAAGATCATGATGATGAAGTGTGGTACAAGGATATTTTAATAAAAGAGTTGTAAAATAAAATAAGCGTCCCTCGGGACGCTTATTTTATTTTATCAAAAGATATCCGAAATACTATTTCTTTTCTACGAAAGTTGCTGCTTCAATGCCATTAGCATCCTTAACAACTAATCCTTTTTTAGCATTACCTGTTTGAGGATCGACAGTATAGAATTGTGGGAATTTATCCAAGGCTGTAAGCCCAATAAAGGCTTTGCCT
>JBEBTR010000150.1:0-7896 GCA_040393725.1 Sphingobacterium endophyticum
GCGTCCAGTCTCCAGCCGATAATATCTTCGAATTCGCCATTATCACCCTGTGCTACCCCAATAATCCTATCGTTAATATGCAATGATTTGTCTTTAAAAGCGGGTCCACCGGCTATGATCTGCTTAATGGTAACCATTTCATTTTCCATCTGCAGCTGGGCACCGATACCTTCTAGGGTATTGGACATGCTTTCATTGAATGCTTGCGCAAATGAAGGGTTATAATAGGTCGTGTGTGGATCAACGGCGTCCGTCAAGGCGGTCATGATCATTTGGAATGCATCATTGGCATTGGTTTTCTTAGCCTGAGATATTAGGTTGTTATATCTACTTCGAAGCGTTTCCTTATTCTTTTCAATATCCACTTTGGCAGAGTCACCGGCAGTAAGCCTTAGGTTCAACAGGTCGTACTTAACACGTTTTCTCCATTGATCCTTGAGTTCTGCTTCCGTACTGAACCATTCCTGCTTTTCCCTGAAGCTTGTATAGGTTTCATCCTTATTAAAATCATGTGCCGCATCGATCTGCTCCAGGGCAAAATTCATGCACTGCAAATATCTGTTGGTATATTTGTTGAAGATATAGAATGCACTGGAAAGATCCCCCTGTCTAAAATCCTGGCTGATCGTGTTTTTAAACTGTTGAAAATCCTCAATATCAGATTTCAGCATATAGTTCTTACCTTGGTCAACGCCCTCAAGGAGGTTGTCGAATACGATATTTGAAAGGGAATCGCCCATTGGGACTTTTTTATAGCTAAAGTTCTCCAATAGATTAGCGACTTCTTTAGCGATGATTTCGTGCTGCGTTGTTGGTTTAAGTTCCAATCCCTGCTGATCAAGACTGATGCGAGGTTTCGCCCCACAGGCTACGACAGAAATTAACGCAAGACAGAAAATGAGATGTTTAAACATATATGTATAATTCTTGAAATTGTTCATTAAAGTTTGACAATAATTAAATTGCTTAATATCATTAGCGGATTATTGTAACCGCTAAATTTAGTTAAAAATCAGGCCAATGTATGATTCACAACGTAAAATATTCATTTCAATTACTAAAAAACGGAATATTTAAGGTTTATTAACTTTTTCGGCCATCTGCTGCATGGAGGTTTTCACGATTAGTCCCAATGATATTTTAGAACAATTCGTTTCTTAATTTCCAATAATTTAATAGTTCCTGTTCAGCATCCTTAAAATTTCCCATCATAAGGTAGATGTCCCCAAGCTTATCGTGGATTGCCAGCTGCAACACCTTGTTGTTTTCGTCATCTGCTAAATTTCTTGCCTTTTCAAACTCAAGCTGTGCGACCTTATAATTTTGCTGTACGTATTTTGAGAATGCCAGCATATATTCGATTTCTGGCAGTTGATTTTTTACATTTCGAAGGGTAGCAAGATCCTTGGCTTGAATTAAGAACCACTGGGCTTCGGTATGCTTGTTCTGAAGCTGGTAAATCTTGGCAAGGCTAATCAACGCATTTACTTTTCCTTCGTGATTTTTTGTTTTGTTAAAAATGGGGAATGCACGGCGTATAATCGTATTTTCTGCTGACCGATAATTTTTTTGGTATGCCTGCACCAGGGCGATTCTCACCAGGGTATTTGCCTGGTCGACAGGTGCTTTGTTCTCGACTGCCGATTGAAGGAAGGCCTCCTGCATAGCTGCGGCATCCGATAGGTTGCCATTGAACAGGTAGGTGTTTGCCAAATTATGTTCAAGGACAGATTTTTCGCCCGATCCTGAAGATTTTGCGGCATTGAGTCCGCGAATGAGGATGGTGATGGATTTGTCTATTTCACCTTGCTTTAGCAATTGAAGGGCATAATTGTTGGACAGTCCTGCCGCAAGGGGAAGGTTTCTGTTAGTCTCCAATTTACCGATCAAACTATTCCATTCCTGCTCCGTAGTGGGGAGGGGGTCGAAATTCTGTTTAATGTAGGAAGTGTTCGAGGTTAATTTAAAGTCCTCAATAATATTCTGATAGTCCAATTGTCGAGCAATCGAGTCAAAGAATCCCGTCTTTTCTTTATAGGAGTCGACCAATTCTTCTTCTTTGGTTCTGGGAGGGGGCAATACATAAACCTTAGGTCCGATCCCCGCGAAGGTGCTATCGTATTTTGTAACAAATCCTGCCGGATCCAAGGGTTTATTGTTGTTTTGGGCATTAGCGGCAAATCCTGCAAAGAATAAGCCGATGGCCATTATAACACGCACTTTATCAATCATTCGCAATTCTTTTTTTCAAAAATATCAAATAATTTGAATTAGGCAATAGCAGGGGGTATAAGTCAACTTGAGTATGACATTATAGAATTATTGCCACATTCATATTACTTAAGCGTCATATCATTGGGTTTACTATGAAAATTCGATAGCTTTGTGAATTATGGTGACAAGGGTACCTTTGGCAGAACGGATGCGTCCGAAACGTCTTGCAGATTATGTTGGTCAAGAGCATATTATCGGCCAGGGTGCGGTATTATGGAACGCGATCGAGCAGAATGTTATCCCCTCGATGATTTTTTGGGGTCCGCCGGGGGTTGGTAAGACGACCTTGGCCCTGTTGATAGCCAAATCGTTGGAGCGCCCCTTTTATAGTCTAAGTGCGATTCAATCAGGTGTTAAGGAAGTTCGAGAAGTAATCGAGAAGGCTGAGCAGATGCGTCAGTTTAACCAAGAGCAGCCTATTCTATTCATCGACGAGATCCACCGGTTTTCGAAATCCCAACAGGATTCATTGCTGGGGGCAGTAGAAAGGGGAACTGTAACACTGATCGGTGCGACCACAGAGAATCCATCCTTTGAGGTTATTTCAGCGTTGCTTTCCAGGTGCCAGGTGTATGTCCTGAAGGAACTCAGCAAGGATGAGTTGGTGCGGATCGTGGATCAGGCCATTTCGGAAGACGAATATCTGAAGGCTGAACATATCAAGGTAAAAGAGTATGAGGCATTATTACAGCTTTCTGGGGGAGATGCCCGAAAGTTATTGAACATCTTGGAATTGGTATCCCAGGCCTCTGTTCACAGCAAAGATGAGATCACCAATGAGTTCGTTGCCAGGCATGTGCAGCAGAATAGGGTACGCTACGACAAATCCGGGGAGCAGCATTACGATGTGATATCAGCTTTTATAAAGTCGATACGCGGGAGTGATCCGAATGCTGCGGTGTATTGGCTGGCCCGGATGATAGAGGGGGGGGAGGAACCAAAGTTTATTGCCAGGCGCTTATTGATCTTAGCGTCGGAAGATATTGGAAATGCCAATCCCAATGCACTATTATTGGCCAACAACTGCTTTCAGGCGGTAAATGTAATCGGCTGGCCGGAATCCCGGATCATTTTGTCGCAAACCGTTATCTATCTGGCTTGTTCTGTTAAGAGCAATGCCTCCTATGAAGCGATCAATAAGGCACAGGCCTTGGTTCGCAAGACCGGAACCTTATCCGTTCCGTTACATTTGAGGAACGCACCGACAAAATTAATGAAGGAATTAGACTACGGTGCCGAATATATGTACGCGCATTCATACTCGGGAAACTTCGTAGAGCAGGAATATTTGCCAACGGAACTAGGTTCCACCCAGCTGTACGATCCAGGGAAGAATCCGGCGGAAGAAAAGATGAGACTTTCTCTTCGTGAAAAATGGAAGGGGAGATATAATTATTGAGTTTAAATATTTACTTTTACAGAAAGATGTTAGATACGTTTACGGCTATAGATTTTGAATTAGCAACCGCCAAATACAGTAGTGTTTGTTCAGTTGGTATTGTAGAGGTAGTCAATGGCGAGATTGTGAATGAATTTTACAGTTTAGTTAAGCCGCCACAGAACAAATATATGTGGCAGACCTCACGGGTTCATGGGATAAAGCCCAAACATACCTCTTCAGCGCCAACATTTGAGGAGCTATTTCCGAGTATTGAACAGCTTCTGGCTTCCAAACATATGGTTGCACATGATGAACTGTTAGATCGTTCTGTATTAAAGGAAACTATGGGCTTTTATTCCTTGGCGTATGAGAAATTAGGATTGCCGGCTATTTGGGACTGTACCAGTAAGATATATAGGTCATTAGGATTTGAGCGGACCAAATTAAGTATCTGCTGTGAATTGATGGGAGTGGAGTTGAAGCATCATGATGCCCTATCCGACGCACGTGCTACAGCCGAGCTATATTTAAAAGTGGAAGAAGCAATGCAAATGAAGAAACTTGGATAATCATGGGAAAAATTATAAATGTGATTCTATCAGGGGGAGTTGGCTCACGGTTATGGCCATTATCACGGAAATCGAAACCGAAGCAATACCTTCCGATCTTTGATGGGAAAACCTTATTCGAGTGGACAGTTGATCGGAATCAGGAAATTTCCTCGAAGGTTATTTTAGTTGGATCCGTTCAGAACAAGACATTAGCGGAACCCTATCTGCAGCAGTACGATTACGATATCATCGCAGAGGCGGCGCCCCGCAATACAGCTGCCGCGATTGCTTTTGCGGCGTTTCACGCAGACCCCGACGATATATTGATCGTGACCCCTTCGGATCATTTGATAGAGGGCCTGGTGAACTACCGTGAGGCGATAAACCAGGGCGTTATGTATGCGCAGGAGGGGAATATAGCGACTTTCGGAATCGTTCCGACACGTCCGGAGACGGGGTATGGCTATATTGAGCACGAGGGCAATACCGTACTTTCATTTAGGGAGAAACCGAACGAAGAAACGGCAAAGGACTTTTTAAAGAAGGGGAATTTTCTATGGAACTCGGGTATTTTCTGTTTCAAGGCGGGGGTATATCTGGAGGAACTTATGCGTTTCGAACCAAAGCTGTACAATGCTGCTGAAGTGGCTTTTGAATATGCCGAGGACCTTGTTTTGGATGAAGAACATTCAAAGCTTATTCCATCCAAGAGCATAGATTATGCTGTGATGGAGCGAAGTGAATTGATTAAGGTTGTCCCTGCTCGTTTCGAGTGGTCAGATATGGGGGCATTTGACTCCCTGTTCGAATATTTTAAGGGCAAAGGACACCCCGTTGACGAGAATGGCAATATTGTTGTAGGTACTAATAAGCATACCGTATTTGTAGGCTTAAGTAACTGTATGCTAGTGAATACGGAAGATGCAGTTTTGGTACTGGACAGGAATCGGGCGCAGGATGTTAAACAGGTTTATGAACAATTGGAAAAAGAGAATTCGACGTTAATCTAATCTATTGTAGCAATTTGGGATAATTGCACGTATAAATTAAACCTTTGAAGGGTTCTTAACGTCTAATAGAGAGATATAACCTATTACCAAACAACTTAATATTTTGAGAAACTATGGGATTTTGGAGTAATTTATTTGGAGCAAACAAGAAAGAGCAGTCGGCTTATCATAACCGCCTGGAATGGATCGGATGGGACATTCACAATCATATCCTACCAGGGATCGATGATGGTAGCCCAAGCGTTGAAGATTCGGTCATTTTAATAGAAGGGTTAAAATCCTTAGGAATCCACAACAGTATATCCACTCCGCACGTCATGGCGGGTGTCCATAACAATACGCCCGAAACGATCAAGGCTGCACATAACAAACTTAGCGACCATTTAAAAGCAAATTCCATAGATTTTAAATTGGGCTTTAGCGCCGAATATATGATCGATGACCAGATCGATCAGTGGATCTCCAGCGACAAGCTCTGTCTGATCGCCGATAAATATATGCTTATCGAAATGTCCTATCTTTCAGAATCCAAGGCCCTCTTCAGCATTATCAAAGCAATCCAAGATCGTGGGTACCAGCCCATCTTGGCCCATCCGGAACGTTACAACTATTTCCATAATAATTTCAAGATTTTCGAAGAGATTAAAAATGCGGGCTGCTTTCTACAGCTTAACCTGCTTTCCATCAGTAAGTACTATGGTGAGAATGTGAAGACATGTGCCTTAACCTTAATCCGTGCAGGAATGTATGATTTTGTGGGCACCGACATGCACCATACCAGGCATTTAGAGGCATTGAAGGGTGTTGTTATCAAGTATGATACCAAGGAATTGCTTCAAGGGAATCCGATTAAGAATTATAAGCTATTTGAGTCCAAGCGGGAAATGAAGACCGCATAGTTCAGCCTTATATGGTTGTGAGATTTGCGTTCAGTGCGTAAGGTCCATTTTTTTATATTGGTAAATAGGTGGTTATAAGTTCAGGGGGTAGTTAACGAATTTAGATATTGAATAGCAAGGGCTTATTGAAAAATTTCATAAGCCTTTTTTTCGTGGCGGGTGGGGTTAGGAATTGATTGGAAAATAGCGGGGTAGGAAGGGCCTGTCCGGAGCAAGTGTAGGGATCCGGGAAATGGATCGGTACAAATAGCCTATTTGGGATGACCTATTATGCTGTTTTAGAGATACAATATTCAAGGCATTCCAAAAGGACCTCGAGGGGTCAACTTCCAGTACCGCTATTTACCGTTAGAAGAGGTTTCGTTCAAACCGCCCCAAATGGGGAAAGTTAATGGTTCAACAATAGGGTGAAATTAAGCACATTAGACTGTTCAGGGCACTATAAATTAGACTTTCAACTACAATTTTAAGTAAACAGAAAGCTGATGATATATGTAAGTGCATTTATTTGTTTATTTTGTGATATGAATAAAACGATTCTAATTACTGGCGGGGCGGGCTTTATCGGTTCGCACGTTGTCAGGCACTTTGTCCTCAAATATCCGCAATACAAGATCGTCAACCTGGATGCATTGACGTACGCAGGTAATTTGGAGAATCTCGTCGATATCGATAATAGCTCCAATTACACTTTTGTAAAGGCCGATATCTGTGATGAGGCTGCTATTAGGGAGGTCTTTGCGACATATAGGCCGGATGGGGTTATTCATTTAGCTGCCGAATCGCATGTCGACCGTTCCATTACCGATCCAAATGCATTCGTCAATACGAATGTGATCGGTACGGTAAACTTGCTGAATGCCTCCAAAGAACTTTGGAAGGATAATCATGAGGGCAAGAGGTTTCACCACATCTCGACCGATGAGGTTTTCGGTGCTCTGGGCGATACCGGTTTCTTTACTGAGGAAACGAGCTATGACCCGCATTCTCCATATTCAGCGTCCAAAGCCGCTTCGGATCACTTTGTACGTGCCTACCACGATACATATGGCCTGCCGGTGGTCATTACCAACTGCTCCAATAACTATGGACCTAACCATTTTCCCGAAAAACTGATTCCCCTGTGTATCCTAAATATCATCAATAACCGTCCCCTACCAATTTATGGTGACGGAAAATATACACGCGACTGGTTATTTGTAATCGACCATGCAAGGGCAATCGATACGGTTTACCATGAAGGTCTAAACGGACAGTCCTATAATGTAGGCGGTTTTAACGAGTGGAGGAATATCGACCTGGTAAGGGAGCTGTGCAGACAGATGGATGATAAATTGGGCCGGGATCCAGGAACTTCGGCTAAACTGATCCAGTTTGTGAAAGATAGGCCCGGCCATGACCTGCGATATGCGATCGATGCTACAAAAATCAAGGACGAATTGGGCTGGGAGCCTAGCGTAACCTTTGAACAGGGGCTGGAAAAGACTATCGAATGGTTCTTGGCCAATCAGGAATGGTTGGCGAAGGTTGCCTCGGGGGATTACCAGCGGTATTACCAGGAACGCTACGTGACAGGATTATAATTTCAGGATTCAGGGTATTGACGGGAGTGGGTTGGAGATATGCTGTTATAGGTAGATCTGGAGGCTGGGTTTGTCAAGGGAAATGGTGAAATTTGTTTATGTTATGGTGAAGAATTTAGATAATTTATATGAATGCGATAGATACGGGTCTTAAGGACTGTTATATTTTAGAGCCGAGGGTTTTTGGGGATAATCGGG
>JBEBTR010000151.1:0-7822 GCA_040393725.1 Sphingobacterium endophyticum
AAACAAAAAATCAGGGATAAACCCTGATTTTTTGTTTTTTAATTGATTATGGAATCAGTAGTTGAAAGATAGTGCAAGAACCCGGTCCCTGAGTTTATCGAAGGGCGGGTATGAACCGGTCCCTGAGCCGTCGGCCTGAACCTGTTGAAGGGCTGTCGAAGGGCAGGTTCTGGCCGTAGCCGAAAAATAGTGCAAGAACCGGCCCCTGAGCCGCTGGCCAGAACGTCCCTGAGCCGTTGGCCTGAACCTGTTGAAGGGCTGTCGAACGGCGGGTATGAACCGGTCCCTGAGCCGTCGGCCTGAACCTGTTGAAGGGCTGTCGAAGGGCAGGTTCTGGCCGTAGCCGAGATAAAGTGAAAGAACCGGTCCCTGAGCCGTCGGCCTGAACCTGTTGAAGGGCTGTCGAAGGGCGGGTATGAACCGGCCCCTGAGCCGCTGGCCCGAACCGGTCCCTGAGCCTGTCGAAGGGCAGGTTCTGGCCGCAGCCGAAAGATAGTGCAAGAACCCGGTCCCTGAGCCTGTCGAAGGGCGGGTATGAACCTGTTGAAGGCTTGTCGAAGGGCCGGTAGATTATCGATGGGCCGGTAGGCAATCAGTAGCCGAAAGATAGTGCAAGAACCCGGTCCCTGAGCTTGTCGAAGGGCGGGTAGAATTTATTGAAGGGCGTTCAAAATCATTAACCTGGACTTGTCCTTCGACAAGCCTTCAGCTAATTCAGGCCATCGGCTCAGGAACCGTCCAGGCTTAATCCATTAACGATTATCCCATTCTTGTCATTAACCTGGACTTGTCCTTCGACAAGCTCAGGAACCGTCCAGGGTCAACCCTATTAACTATCAAACAATGCTCATCTTATTCCTGGACTTGTCCTTCGACAGGCTCAGGAACCGTCCAGGCTTAATCCATTAATGATTATCCAATTCTTGTCATTAACCTGGACTTGTCCTTCGACAAGCTCAGGAACCGTCCAGGGTCAACCCTATTAACTATCAAACAATGCTCATCTTATTCCTGGACTTGTCCTTCGACAAGCTCAGGAACCGTCCAGGGTTAATTCAGGCCAGCGGCTCAGGAACCGTCCAGGGTCAAAAAGTTTAAAATCACTTAACTTAAAATTCACATTTGAACCCTTAAATTCATTCCTATGTCACAAGGATTTATGTATATACTCAAATGTTCTGATAATTGCTATTATACAGGTAGTACCATCAATCTAGAAAAAAGGATAAAGGAACATTTTGAAGGTATGGGGTCCAAACTATACCAAATCGCGTCGTCCTGTAATTTTAGTTTATTATGAAATATTTGATAAAATCAAGGATGCTGCAAGAAGAGAAAAACAGATTAAAGGATGGTCAAGAGCTAAAAAAGAACTTCTAGCAAAAGGATTACTTTATGAATTAATAATTAAATCAAAATTCCAAAAAAAGCTTTAACCGATAAGTTAATGTTCAATTTTCAAAAAAAAACAGGCCATGGAGTTTAATCAAGGCTTGTTTCTTTACCAATTTAAAATATCCTATTGACTTAAATAACTTGTCTTCACTGTAATATTAGCCGTTTTCTTTCTAGAAGTAACATTAAATGCCCCTCCGTAGGAATATTCTTCATTTTCATTCTGACCTGTGATTTGAAAAATTCCCAAATCTGCTTTTACTAAGTCTCCCAATGAAGATCCTGCTTCTTTAGCAATATTTTCAGCTCTTACCCTCGCGTTTTGAGATGCCTCGGAAATCAATTTCAACTTCAGATCCTCAAGTCCGGAAAAGTAATAATTAGGAAGATTCGAACTCAACTCAACTCCTTGCGAAATTAAAGTTGATATCTCCCTCGATGCATTCGCTACTTTATGCAAATCCTTGGATTCTATCGATACGTTCTGTGATAGACTATATCCTGTAAAGGTGTTATAGCTATTTCCATTTGGATCAGTATGATAAGAAAAATCACGGTTGATATTCACCGCATTGAAAAGAATTTCCTTATCCGCAATCCCTTGACGAACTAAAAAGTCCTTCACCAGATCCCGGTCCCTTTTCAATTGTTCTGATGCCTCACTCAAATCCATCGATTTTCTACTAAACGAAGCAGACCATTTCACAATATCCGACTCAAAATTCGTCATCGCATTACCCGTAACATTAATGGTGTTCGAATTCTTATATTTATACTTATAGGCATTCCCAAAAACCATCGCAAAGACAATAGCAGCAATCCCTGCAATAAGCGCAATAATAATCCCCGTATTTTTCATTTCAATCTCTTTATTAAGATTTATAATAAAATTGTTATCTGCTAAACTAACCGAAGTTAGCAAATTTTGGGTATTATTGGTATTCCAAACTACAAATTATATGAAACATAAATTTGGCTTATTATTCCTCGGTTTAAGTGCAATTTCCCTATCCTATGCACAAAAAAAGCCGATAGACCACAGTGTCTATGATTCCTGGAAGAGCATCGCAAAACCAGAAATCAGCAAATCAGGAAATCTAATCTATTATAGCATCACCCCACAGGAAGGTGATGGTACATCAATCTTAAAAAACAGCAACAATCAAAGTTTGCTTCAGATCCCTCGCGGATCGGATTTGACTTTAACCGATAATGAAAAATTCATGGTCGGATTAATAAAAGCTCCTTTCCAAGAAGTTAGACAGGCTAAAATCAAAAAGAAAAAACCTGATGAAATGCCTAAAGACTCTCTTTTTGTCTTTAATATCGCTAAAAATCAAAATAGCAAGTTTGCGCAGGTAAAATCCTACAAAATAGCTCGTAAGGGAAATGATTATATTGCATTCCTTAATGAAATGACACTTCCGAGCAAACAGGATACTACAAAATCCAAAGCCTCCAACAAAAAAGAAAAACCAACCCCAACATTAACTGTCCTGAATTTAACAACGGGTGATACAAGCAACATTATTAAAGCAGACAGCTATGATTGGAGCGACGATGGAAAATACCTTGTTTACACTGTAAAAGGACCTGAAAAAGATAGTTTAAACGAATCCGGATTGTTTATTATGGATTTGGCTAATAAGTCCAAAAAGAAAATCAGTAATGGCAAAGGAAATTACAAAAACTTCAAGTTTGATGATGCGAACAAACAATTAAGTTTTGTGGCAGATAAAACTCCAGAAAAATCACTGCTTAAGGATTTCAAACTTTACCACTATACGCCTGGTCAAGACTCGGCAATAATCCTGGCTGATAAAAATAGTCAAGGTATACCGAATAATTGGTCTGTTTCGGGCGATGGTAACTTAACATTCAGCAAATCTGGAAAAAGACTATTCTTTGGCCTTGCACCTATCCCGAGAGTAAAAGACACTACTTTAGTCGAATTCGAACATGCAAAAGTTGATATCTGGCATTGGCAAGATGATTATTTACAACCTATGCAATTGGTAAATCTGAAGAGAGATCAATCTCGCAATTACACTGCCATGGTAAATCTTCAGGGAAATAGAAATATTCGACCGCTTTCTGATGAAACTTTCAACAGAATATCTTTAACCGGCGACGCTGACAATGAATGGGCAATGGCAACCTCTGATAAAGGTTATAGAATCGAATCACAATGGGAAGGCGGTATGCGTTCAGATATATATGCTATTTCCACGCTTACAGGAAACAACAAATTGGTGACCAAATCCAACTCCGGATATGCATCCCTTGCTCCTAAAGGAGATTATATCGTTTACTTTAACAGAACCAATGGAAATTGGTATAGTTACCATATTTCATCCGAAACAACCAAACAACTGAATGAAGGAATTCAGGTTAGCTTTGTGGATGAAGAAAATGATGTACCTGCAGCACCTGGTCCTTACGGTATTGCCGGCTGGTCCAAAGACGGAAAATTTATTTACATTAATGACCGATATGACGTTTGGAAAATAAGCCTTGACGCGAAATCAAAAATCAATTTGACAAATGGATTGGGTAGAAAAAATCAAATGGTTTATCGAATTGAAAACTTGTATAAAAATGATGACCCTAGATTAAACTACACAGAGATTGATCCTTCAAAAACTATTTATCTAAGCGGATTCAACAAAATCGATAAGAATCAAGGTCTATATAAAATCAATAAAAACGACATCAGTAAACTTTGGTCTGGCGCACATATCTATAGAATGATTAGCGCTGATGAAAAATTGGACAAGCTTATCTATACGAAAGAGGATTATCAACATTCTCCTGATTTATATGTATTGTCAAATTTCAAAAATGAAACTAGGCTCTCAGATATTAATCCTCAACAAGCTAACTATAACTGGGGAACAGCAGAATTGGTTCATTGGACTACTCCTAAAGGTTTTAAATCAGAAGGTATATTATATAAACCTGAGGATTTTGATCCAAACAAGAAATATCCAATTATCGCTTATTTTTACGAGACGCTTTCAGATGGCTTATATACTTACCAACCACCAGCTCCTACCCCTTCACGATTAAATATTCCTTACTTTGTAAGCAATGGATACCTCGTATTTGCTCCCGATATTCGTTATGAAACAGGATATCCTGGTAAATCAGCAGAAGAGTTTATTAATTCTGGAATGCACTATTTAGCAAGAAATAATGAATGGGTAGATTCTACAAAAATGGGGATTCAAGGACAGAGTTGGGGTGGTTACCAGGTTGCCCATTTAATTACCCGTACAAATATGTATGCCGCTGCTTGGGCGGGAGCTCCTGTAGTTAATATGACTTCTGCATACGGTGGAATCCGCTGGGGAACGGGAATGTCAAGACAATTCCAATATGAAAACACGCAAAGCCGTATCGGCAAGCCTTTATGGGAAGCGCGTGATCTTTATATCGAGAATTCTCCATTATTCTTTATGGATAAGGTCAATACTCCAGTTGCTATCATGCACAACGACAATGACGGTGCCGTGCCATGGTATCAAGGTATTGAATTCTTTACAGCATTGAGACGTTTAAATAAACCGGTTTGGTTATTAAATTACAATGGTGACGACCATAATTTAATTCAAAGACAGAACAGAAAGGATATACAAATTCGCGAAGCGCAATTTTTTGACCATTACCTAAAAGGTAAGCCTGCTGCAAATTGGATTAAAAAAGGTATCAAAGCAACCGAAAAAGGTATAGACTGGGGACTTGAAGTAGACTAATTTTACAAAAACCATTTAAAATAGGTGGTGATTTTGAAAAATCACCACCTATTTTTGTTTAAAAACAGGATATTTTCTGATTTTTTACATTTTTTTTCAAAAAAAATATCCAACTAACCTGTTTTTACTATATTTTTGATAAAAATTAAGAACAAATACTTAAGCAATCAACAAAAACTTAAAAATATCAAATAATAACAGCATGTTAAATTCCAGACTTTCAGCAGTTGAAGCTGCCTCTAAACACATGTTCAACGAAACAACAGAGGTAAATTCCGAGCGCGCTATTCACATCTTCAATAAAAATGTGTTCAGCATCTCCAAAATGAGAGATTACCTTCCAAAACCTACTTTCGTAGAATTAAAGTCAGCAATTGACGAAGGAAGACAAATCAGCAGAGAATTAGCTGACTTCATTGCACAGGCAATGAAAACTTGGGCATTGGAAAATGGCGCAACGCACTACACCCACTGGTTTCAACCATTAACTGGATCGACAGCTGAAAAACACGATGCTTTCTTCGAACCAGACAGCGACGGTAGCGCTATTGAAAAATTCAATGCTGATGCCCTTGTTCAACAAGAACCTGACGCATCTTCTTTCCCAAATGGCGGTATCCGTAATACCTTCGAAGCTCGTGGATATACCGCTTGGGACCCTTCATCCCCTGCTTTCATCTTCGAAACTGGCGCCGGTAAAACTTTATGTATTCCTACCGTTTTTGTTTCCTATACTGGTGAATCATTGGATTATAAAGCTCCTTTACTTAAAGCAATCGCTTCAATCGACAAAGCAGCAACTGATGTTGCTCAATATTTCGACAAAGCCGTTACTAAAGTAAACGCCTCTTTAGGTATTGAACAAGAATATTTCTTAGTGGACCTTGCATTATATAACGCTCGTCCAGATCTTCAATTAACTGGAAGAACTTTATTCGGTCACATGTCCGCTAAAGGACAACAATTAGAAGATCATTACTTCGGAGCTATTCCTGAACGTGTACTTGCTTATATGGTTGACCTTGAAAATGAAGCCCTTAAATTAGGTATTCCATTGAAAACTCGTCATAACGAGGTTGCTCCTTCTCAATTTGAATGTGCTCCTATGTTTGAAGAGATAAACTTAGCTATCGACCATAACCAATTGTTAATGAACGTTATGGAACAAGTAGCTATCCGCCATAACTTCAAAGTGTTATTGCATGAAAAACCTTACAGCGGTGTAAATGGTTCTGGAAAACATAATAACTGGTCATTAATAACAAACACTGGTGTAAACTTATTGTCTCCTGGAAAAACTCCTAAGAACAATTTGATGTTCTTGACTTTCTTCGTCAATACGATTAAAGCGGTTTTCGAGCATGCTGACTTACTGAGAGCATCCATCGCTAGTCATTCAAATGATCACCGTTTAGGTGCTAACGAAGCTCCACCAGCAATTATTTCCATCTTCTTAGGTTCTCAACTAGACGAAATCCTTGAAGAAGTTGAATCCGCTCGCGTTGCTAAAAAAGTAAAAGCTGATGCTAATTTATGGCATGGTATCCCTAAAATCCCTGATTTGAAATTGGATAACACAGACCGCAACCGTACTTCACCTTTTGCCTTCACAGGTAATAAATTTGAATTCCGCGCTGTAGGTTCTTCTGCAAACTCCGCACTGCCAATGACCATTTTGAATGCCATCGTTGCTACTCAATTAATCGAATTCAAAATCGAAGTTGACAAACAAATTAAAAAAGGAACGAAAAAAGATTTAGCAATCCTAAACGTTGTTCGTAAATATATTAAAGATTCTAAAGCAATCCGTTTTGAAGGTAATGGTTATAGCGAAGAATGGGAAATCGAAGCTGCAAACAGAGGTCTATCGAATATTAAATCTACACCTAAAGCACTAGATGTATATGTGAAGCCTGAATCTTTAGAGTTATTCGAAACTTTAGGCATCTTCTCTAGACGCGAATCAGAAGCTAGACATGAAATACTTTTGGAGAACTTCTTCAAAAAACTTCAAATCGAAGCTCGTGTTATCGGTGATGTTGTGACTAGCCAGATCGCTCCTGCTTGTTTAATCTATCAAAATCAATTGATTGAAAACGTGAAAGGACTAAAAGACCTTGGTTTAAACAAAGAAGCATACAGTTCTCAATTAAATTATGTAGAGCGAATCTCAAAACATGTCAATATCATCTTGGAAAAAGCCGAAGAAATGCGTCAAGCACGTAAGAAAGCAAATACCATTGATGATACCCGTGATAAAGCTATTGCTTATGACGAAGTTGTTAAACCTTTCTTTGATGAAATTCGCTACCACGTGAACAAATTGGAGAAAATCGTTGACGACGCGAAATGGCCATTGCCAAAACTACGTGAGTTACTATTCATTCACTAAGAAAATAAACAACAAATTATCATAGAAATGGCGGTACTTTTAGTACTGCCATTTTTTTTGCCCCTTCCCATCTTTTTGTCCACTTTCTTTTTGTCCCAATTAGGGTTTTGGCCTAGTCACAGTCGTGTTTTGGTCGTGTCTAATCCGCACCTTGCTAGGACATTGTCCACAGCTCATCCGCTTGTGAGCGGACGAGCTCCGGATGACTTTTGGACGAGATGCGAACGAGACACGAGCAAAACACGAGCAAAACACAAACGAAACTTGAAGAAAACAAGGA
>JBEBTR010000152.1:0-7796 GCA_040393725.1 Sphingobacterium endophyticum
ATTTTAACATCTTCTATTTTTACGCCCGGCTAACATAAAGTGGGAGAGTAAAATATATGACAAAAAAGAAGACTGCTATTGAAATTATTGATTCCAATGGCGATTCAAATTTGAAGATTCAGATTCCAACTATTATATTAAAAAATTGGAAATATATCCTGGCAGGAGGAATCTTCACTATTTGCTTGGTATGTGCAACAATTGTTTATGTTGCCACAAAATCTACAAGCAATCACTACGAAGAACAATTAAGTAAACAAATTGAAGCTCTGGAAGAAGCGAGACAAAATCTTGCCCTTGAAGAAGCGACAAATCAATTAAGTACTGTACAAATTCAAAAATCCTTCGATGCTATTGATAGTGCTGTAAACCAAATTAATGCCAAAATGCGCAAAAGAGGGTTAAAAGAATTCGCACCTAAAATTAAAAATGCTGGTGGCCCCGTGGAAAATGAGGTAAACCTTAATGAAATGATTAAGTTTTACGAAGCAACTGTTAAGAAATTGGACAAAAAACTAGAAGGTGTTCCTTTAGGAAAACCACATAATGGAAACATTACTTCTAGATTCGGTTACAGAAGGAATCCTTTTACAAACCGTGGAATTGAAATGCATTCTGGTATAGACATTAGTGGACGTACTGGAGAAGCAATCAATGCTACCGCTGCCGGAAAAGTAGTTTTCTCTGGCTATAAAGGACAATACGGCAATGTAGTGATCATTGAACACACCAATGGATGGGAAACTCGTTACGCTCACCTTTCTAGAACATTGGTGAAAAAAGGACAAAAAATTGAAGCTGGACAACAGGTTGGAAAACTTGGTAGCACAGGCAGATCCACCGGTCCTCACTTACATTACGAATTACTTTCTTTCGGAAGAAAAATCAATCCTGAAAAAACATTGATCTTTAACTAAGATCATGAACATAAAAAAATAGCTGTCCTTTAAACAAGACAGCTATTTTTTTTATAAGCTCCTTAGGAATTTCCTAACTTCTGAAATAAACCTATCGGGACATCCAAAATGAATATTGTGATTATCACAATCAAATTGTTTCAAACTGATTTTAGTTGGATGTAAATCTCTTAGTTTCTTATTTTCTTCAGTCGTCTTAAATAAATCGGGTTCACCTATGGCTTCCATGATTAACATAGGAACATCCAATGATTCATAAATATGCAATGGATTTACCCTGACGATAGAAGATGCATAACGACTTACTTGCTCTCCCTGATTCAAAACCTCCGTATAATGTAAACTATCCTGCATATGCATGTATTCATTTAACCCATAGTACATGATATATTGATCTCCATTCTTTCTGACAAAACCTAAATTCTGCCAGCGACTTTCAGAATCGTCAATAGTCGAAAAATTATTGAAAATTTCAACCTCTGAATTATACCGCTGAAATAAAAGCTCCTCCACTTCTTTAGGAACTTTAAGGTTTTTTAAGAAACTCGTATAATCTTCAGGAGTTAATTTTTGGAACATCGACTTAAAGGAAACTGACCCTCCGTCTTCTAGAACAATTGCACTTACCTTTTCAGGGTATTTTTCATAAAATGCAGAGGCAAGGTAAGCCCCTCGAGAAAATCCAGCTATAACCGCTTTTTTTATCCCCATTTGCTCCAGCAGTGAATTAAGATCATCCGCAAAATCCCAAAAATCCAGATCCTCCTGTGGTATCTCCGTTAACCCATGACCATAATGGTCTATAGATAGGACCGTATATCCATCATGCAAAAGGGAATCAGCAAATGGATAAAAATCATAAGCCGATAGTAAGCTGCCCGGCAACCAAACAAATACTTTTTCTACTTGACTCCCCCATTGTAAATAGGTTACTTCATGACTTTTAAATTTTATTTTCCTTCTATGTTCCTTCTCAAATTCATCAAATTTCCCTTTATGAAAATTATATAAATTTTCAGTTCTATCTTGAAAATCTTGGGATTTCACTGAAAATATAAGAAGTAAAAAAGCAAAACTTAAAATGATGGATCGAAACATGTTGTTAATTTACAAAACAGGAATAGTAAAGTAGGCTCCAAGTGCAATCCTATTGAATTGTTTCCTGTCAAACTCAACATTCTTGTTATAGGTCACTGTATTACCCATATAACCTAAATAGAATCTAAGATCTCTATTTCTCAATGGCTTATTCTGTAATGCTGCAAAATAAGTATAATTCCTTCTAAAATCAGCACCTAATCCCTCATCTGCAGTTGCCTTTGATCCAACCGTTTCTAATGCTCCCTTTAAAGCTATTTCCCATTTATCTGTTATAAATTGATCATATCTCAATATGGCAGATTTATACGTTACGTCTTTAGACAATGTTCTTTCAGCACCAGTCCTTCCATAAAAATCATTGATCACTGATGACCCCAGCATAATATGATCGACTGCATAATAAGAATATTGAAGATCTAGATAAATCATTTGACGGGAAGTCTTAAATTTATTAGCCAATGAAACGGCATGGTTAGTATGGTCTTTTGCAAATTGAGAAATGTTGTAGGACCATTTTGTATCAATTCTTTTATCTAAAAAAGATCCCATCCACGTAAAATAAGCCCCCATAGGAGTTTTGGAGGACTCTAAATTTCCCGCTGTATATCCATTATCTGACAACAACCGGTCAAAAGAATGATTGCTGGTATTATAAAGCTGAACATTAATAGAATGATTTGGATTGATATCATACGATAACATGCCACCAACCACAAACAAATTTAATATATTGCCTACGTAATCACTAAATCTAAGTTCATAGATTGGGTTGTTTTGAAATTCAAAGCTACCGACCATTGCGCTCTGTTTACCTAGAGTTACTGCCCATTTATTTTCCTTTCCGAATTTATATTTCAAGAAAGCAAAATCTAATGCAGCTGAAGCATTGTCTAAAGATGTTGGCGCAAATGACCTATTTAACCGGAACCTTACCCGGTAGGAAAACTGATCATTATAATCTCCTGAAACCATAATGCGGGCATCATCTAGACTCGCACTTAATTTTGAATCATCTTGACCAAAATTATTGGCATTTAAAGCTGCCCTGAATAAGATATCAAGGTTAACCAATTTTGAAGCTTTAGGCTCCTTAATTTGCACACTGGCAGAATCAACAGTAATTAAAGTACTGTCCTGAGCAGCTGCTAATTTTAAAATAAGGCTGAAAAATAAGGTTAATAGTAATTGTCTTTTCATAGAATTATATTCGTTCAGAACAAATATAATTCACTTGAAATATCTATTCTCAACAAATAACAATTCAAAAACATTATAAATTACAGCCTTATGATTTAGGTCTTATTTTTTATCAATAAAGTAATTTATATTCCTGGCATGAGCCAATTGAAGAATACCTGTTCTATTTTTTAGCTAAAACATCTCTAGCTTCGGTATCTTCTAATCGATCTATTTCAGATCGCAGCAACTTTTCCATTCGTTCCTGAACCTTTTTATATTTCGGATTTCCATAAACGTTCTTCATTTCCTTCGGATCTTTCTTCAAATCAAATAGCTCCCATCCATTTACTCGCTTGTAGAATCGAATTAATTTATACTGTCCATCAGAAACTCCAAAATGCGGAGATACCGCATGCTCCCCATTCTCATAATAATGATAGAAGAGCTGATCTTGAATACTTTTCTTTTTCCCCTCAAGGACACTCAAAAAGGATCTCCCCTGCATGTCTGCAAGTACTTGTGTACCACTTAACTCTAAAAATGTAGGGGCAATATCTACCACCGACACCATACTTTCAATCTTCGTTTTAGGTTTGATCAACCCAGGCATCTTCATTAACATCGGTGTTCTGAAAGACTCCTCATACATAAATCTTTTATCGAACCATCCATGCTCACCCATATAAAAACCCTGATCAGACAGGTACAATACTAAAGTATTCTCCTCCAAGTTATTATCCTTCAGGTAATCTAAAACACGTCCGATATTTCGGTCCATGGATTCAGCAGTATTTAAGTAATCAACCATATACCGGTGGTATTTCCACTTGGCAAGATCCTGACCACTAAGGTTCGATTTCTTTAATTCATCATAGATTGGTTTATAATAATCCACATAGGCTTGGAATTGCGCATCGTTCATTCTTTTAAAATTCCCATCTTCACGCATCTTCTCTATATTTTCGAACATTTTCAGATCATATCCCATTTGCATATCCTTGTCAATACTCATTTCTTGGACAGAAGCAGCTTTTCTGGTCGAATAATCATCAAAAAATGTTTCCGGCAAGGGTATGTTCTTGTTATCATTTTTGCCAAAATCCTCTAATGCTGGCATCCATGTTCTATGCGTGTTTTTATGACCTATAACAATACAGAATGGTTCGTCCTTAACTTTCGAATCCAACCAATTCAGGGCACGATCCGTAACCAAATCCGCAACATAGCCTTCTTCCCTTTCCATAACCTCTTTCTCTCCATTCACACTACTGATAAAATCCGGATTGAAATAATGTCCTTGCCCAGGAAGAATACTATAGTAATCAAACCCTTCAAGGTTTCTTCCCAAATGAATTTTACCTATCCATGCTGTTTGATACCCATTTTTATGCAATTCCTTGATAAACGAATTCTGTCCATGATTGAAATTTGAAGTCTCATTATCCTTGAAGCCATTTTTATTACTGTATTTTCCTGTCAATAATGTTGCACGGCTAGGACCACAGATTGAATTCGTAACATAACCTTTCGTGAAGAGCGCTCCTTCATCGGCAATTCGATCTAAATTCGGTGTATGTGCAATTTTAGAACCATAAGCTCCAATAGTTTGATAGGAATGGTCATCAGAAATGATGACAACGATATTAGGTTTTTTTTGGGCATAAACAGCAAAACTGATCATGCAAAAGCATAGAATAGATAGTAAACGCATGTTATCTTATTTGTTTAGGAAGCCTCAAATATAAGCATTGCTTCGGTATCATCTTGTTTTTTGATTTCTTCTTTTAATTTTTGCATCATTTCAGCCTGTTTTTCAGCATATTTAGCATTGTTGTACAGGTTGTTCATTTCCTTTGAATCCTTCGTCAAATCATAAAGCTCCCATGAATCAACTTTATTATAAAACCGAATCAATTTATATTGTCCGTCACTCACACCAAAATGTGGGGAAACATTATGGATTCCATCCTCATAGTAATGATAGTACAATTGTTTTCTCTCACCTTCTTTTCCTTCAATAATTTTTTCAAATGACTCTCCTTGCATATCCGATGGAACCGCAATACCTGCCAGTTCCAACATCGTAGGGGCAATATCTATCGTCATAAGGAGATCATTAACTTTTTTAGGTTTCTTGATTTGCTTTGGATATCGCAGCATCATCGGCGTACGAAAGGATTCCTCATACATAAACCGCTTGTCAAACCATCCATGCTCTCCCATATAAAAACCTTGGTCTGACATATAAATTACAATCGTATTCTCCGCTAATCCTTTCTCATCTAGATAATCTAAAACCTTCCCAATATTTCTGTCCATGGATTCAGCTGTGTTTAGATAATCTGTCATATATCGCTGATATTTCCATTCCGCTAATTTCTTTGGGTCTGAAAAATCACGGCTATCAAAGTCAGCCTTCACCTGAGCATAATAGGATCTATATTTTTCCCGATCTGACTCGTCCATCCTCAAGAAATTCGACTCTTTCATCCAATCTGATTCCGATTTAAATAATTTTAGATCGTAATCCAATTTCATATCCTTGCTCACTTGCATTTCCTGGATCTTTGCAGCTTCCCGCCCTTCATAACGATCATAAAAATTATCAGGCAAAGGAAACTTCTTTCCGTCATTCTTACCAAAGTCCTGTGGATCTGGATTCCATTCACGATGCGTGGCCTTATGTCCCAAAATCATGCAAAAGGGCTTTTCGCGATCCAAACTCTCCATCCATCCTATCGCCTTTTCCGTTACAATATCAGACACATACCCCTTCTCCCTTTTCATCTCCCCCTTCTGATTCTTAAAATTCGGATTAAAATAATGACCCTGATTGATCAACACATCAAAATAGTCAAATCCTTCCAGCGTATCTCCCAAATGTTGTTTACCAATCCATGATGTAAGGTAACCAGCCTTTCTCAATTCTTTCACAAATGAATTCTGACTATGTTCGAAGTGTGATTTCTCATTCTCTTTATATCCATTCTTATGACTAAACTTTCCTGTCAATAGACTCGCTCTGCTTGGTCCACATAATGAATTATTGACATAGGCTCGGTTGAAAAGAAGCCCATCTTTTGCAATTCGATCTATATTTGGCGTTGAACCTATTTTGGAACCATATGCAGATATCGTCTGATAGGAATGATCGTCAGAGATAATAATGACAATATTTGGCCTTTTTTGACCATACAGCATATTTATGGATAAGGCACAGAATAAAATAAAAGTGAATGCTTTGTTCATATAATTAAATATACGATTTCAATGTATAATACAAACCTATAAAAGATGACAGTAACTGAATAAAATTATCTCAATTCTAATTTGAAGAATCAATAAAAAAGAGGACTTTTGCCAAATAATTCCCTCTTTAAATGAAAAAAATTTTTACTCTCCTTGTTTTAGTGACTTCCTTTCAAGTTTCCTTTGCCCAACAAGATGTATTCAAAATTGATTATACAGTTTCTATTGACGAATCATTAAAGGCAGAAATCGCAGGATCAGACTCCATTGAAAATTCCATGGACGGCTTATTCTTCGACATCATGGAAGAATTAAAGAACCAAGCAGTTATGCAAGCATGGGTAGGAAAAGATCAATACAAAATACAATCAAATTTCCTGGATACATGGGTGCAGATTACAGATAATAATACTCATACCGTAGTCAGATTGGATTCTGCAAATGCTAAATTCACAAAATTGGATTTCGAATCAACCAATATTTTCTCTCGACCGATTAACCTGGAAAATAAAGAGACAGAAATTATTGCGGGCTTCCCATGTAAACTAGCTACCATGGAAATTGGATCGGAAGAAGAGGATATTGAACCGACAATAGTCAAAATTTGGTATACTGAAAAAATACCTCCAATTGTATGGGGTGAATACCAATATCTAAGAGAGGTTCCTGGCGCTGCGCTAAAAATATCTACCGCAGGTGCATCCTTCTTTGCTTTTGATATTAAAACAATTAAAGTCCCAAATAATTTCTTCGAAATCCCTGACACCTACACTGAGGTGGATGATCTTGAAAATCTTGAATCTGAAAATTTTGAAGATTTAGATCTGGGTGAAAATCTTGTTGCATACTTTGATTCAACAGCCTATCTATATGGACTGAAGACAACGGAAGGAACTGTCCTAACCGAACCAAAATTCAGTTCTATAGGTCCTTTTATTAATGGCTATGCCATCGCTTCTAATGAAACTAGTTTATCGGCTATCATTGATAATAAAGGAAATAATAAAACCGATTTCATCTATGAATACACTTACTTTGATCCTGAATTAAATGCGTATCAATATTCAATTGATGGTAAAATGAGCATGATGGATGTGAATGGCACCCCAATCTGGAAAAATCATTATGACTATTTCTCCCCATTTACTCAGAATTTTAGTGTGGCGAATTTGGATAGTAAATCTGGCATTATTGACCGTAATGGAGAAATAATAGTTCCATTTTCTGATCGATCAATCCTAGTTAACGATAACTACTACTACATTACAGAGGAAGAGGGAAAATATAAAGCCTATGATATTAAAAACAATAAATTGATCCTTTCTGGATATGCATATCTATTTGTAACCA
>JBEBTR010000153.1:0-7774 GCA_040393725.1 Sphingobacterium endophyticum
ACGTGTTCGTACGATTGCAATGGATGCTACCGAAGGTTTAATTCGTGGCATGAAAGTAGTTGATACTGGCGCTCCAATCAAAATGCCGATTGGCGAAGAAATCAAAGGTCGTGTATTTAACGTTGTTGGTGATCCAATTGATGGTATTCAGGCTTTAAACAAAGATAATGGTCGTCCTATTCACAACGTACCTCCTAGGTTTGAAGATTTATCGACTGAAACTGAAGTTTTATTTACTGGTATCAAAGTTATCGATTTACTAGAGCCTTATGCTAAAGGTGGTAAAATCGGATTGTTCGGTGGTGCTGGTGTAGGTAAAACTGTATTAATTCAGGAATTAATCAACAATATTGCTAAAGGTCACGGTGGTCTTTCTGTATTTGCTGGTGTTGGAGAGCGTACTCGTGAAGGTAATGACTTACTTCGTGAGATGTTGGAATCTGGCATTATTAAATATGGTGACACTTTCATGGAAGGAATGGAAAAAGGTCAATGGCCTTTAGATACTGTAGATTTAGAATTAATGAAAGATTCTAAATGTACATTCGTCTTCGGTCAAATGAATGAGCCTCCAGGTGCGCGTGCGCGTGTTGCTTTATCAGGTTTAACTATCGCAGAATATTTCCGTGATGGTGATGGTGAAGGTCAAGGTCGCGATATCTTATTCTTTATCGATAATATCTTCCGTTTTACTCAAGCAGGTTCTGAAGTATCAGCTCTTTTAGGCCGTATGCCTTCTGCTGTTGGTTACCAACCTACTCTTGCAACGGAAATGGGTCTAATGCAAGAACGTATTACCTCAACTAAAAACGGATCTATTACTTCTGTTCAAGCGGTATACGTACCTGCCGATGACTTAACTGACCCTGCGCCGGCTACAACTTTCGCCCACTTAGATGCTACAACTGTATTATCACGTAAAATCTCTGAGCTTGGTATTTACCCGGCAGTGGATCCTTTGGATTCTACTTCCCGTATCCTTTCGCCTGCAGTTTTAGGTGATGAACACTATAATACAGCTCAAAGAGTAAAAGAAATTCTTCAACGTTATAAAGAACTTCAAGATATTATTGCCATTTTAGGTATGGATGAACTATCTGAAGAAGATAAGTTAACTGTTCACCGCGCTCGTCGTGTGCAACGTTTCTTATCTCAACCGTTCCACGTAGCTGAACAATTTACTGGTTTGAAAGGCTGTTTAGTTGACATCAAAGATACTATCAAAGGTTTCAACATGATTATCGATGGTGAAGTTGATGAGTATCCTGAAGCATCTTTCAACTTGGTAGGTTCTATCGAAGACGCTATCGAGAAAGGTAAAAAACTATTAGCAGAAGCAGTATAAGTATAGACCAGGTGATCAAAAGATTTTTGAATTCTTTTGTCGCATGTCTAACATCTATAAAAAAATGAAATTAACAATCATAACTCCAGACAAATTAGCTTTCGAAGGTAATGTAACAGCTGTTACTGTACCTGGTTCAGCAGGCTCTTTCCAAATTTTGAAAGATCACGCAGCTATTGTGTCTACGCTAGAAGATGGTAAAGTCATTATCAAAAATAATAATGACGAACAGGTCATTATTATTAAAGGTGGTGTCGTAGAAGTAAAGGACAACAATATCATCGTTTTAGCTGAAGGAATTGCTGAAGAATAGATAGATAAAATATTACGATAATGTAGCCCTTAAAACTTCTGGTTTTAAGGGCTATTTTTTTCAACTTACTTCCTTCACAACTCCTTTTTAAGAAGAATTTTAGTGTCTTTGTGAAAAAAATGAAAAAAGTAAAAATATACCAATTTTAATTTTAGTCTACAGACTACAGTATTTTAAATCCATAAATAACATTATTATAAAATATAATTTTTTAAATTTTATTTTTTCAAAATAAAAAACTTTATCAAAAAAAATTGTGAGGCTATTGTAAAGAATTTTAATTCGGAGTAACTTAACAAAACAGAAAAAAGGAATTCCTATATGGAATTTTTTCGAGGGAGTATTACATCAATTTCTAAGGGCAGCATGAAGTATTATAATCAAGACACATTAATCTATTTAAATGGAGAGTTTGTGAAGGCCAGCAACGCAGGGGTAGATATGTTCGGGCAATCATTGCATTATGGTTATGGGGCATTTGAAGGATTACGTGCTTATAGTACGCATAATGGAACTAGGATCTTTAAAGCCGAGGAACATTTCGAACGCTTAAAACATTCATGTAAAGCTATTGGTCTGCCTTATCATTGGGATAATAGACTGTTAATTGAAAAAGCATATGAATTGTTAGAAATTAACAATCTTCGTTCCGCTTATATCCGCCCTTTGATTTATTCAGGCTCAAATATGCACCTGACCGCTTCTGATACTGCTAATATCATGATTGCAGCATGGGAATGGGGACCTTATTTAGGCCAAAATTTGTTGAAGGTAAATATATCTAGAATAGAACGTCCTAATCCGAAGTCTTTCCCTATTGATGCGAAAGTTTCTGGACAATATATTAATTCGATATTGGCAACTAGCGATGCTATTCAAAAAGGATTCGATGAGGCCTTATTATTAGATCAAGATGGATTCGTTGCTCAAGCTTCTAGCGAAAACTTATTTATTGAAAAGGATTTTAAGATTTACACCTCCCCTCTTGGAAACATTTTCCCTGGAATCACCAGAGAAACAGTTATTGATATCTGTAGAAGATTGAATTTCGAAATAATTGAAAAAAGAATCACAATCAAAGATATATACAATGCCGATAGCGCCTTTTTAAGTGGTACAGCTGCCGGAATTATAGGAATAAAACAAGTAGACGATATCATTTTCTCGGAAGAATGGGAAGATAGTATCGGCGCATCTATCCAAAGAAAATATAAAAACTTAGTATTAGAGCAAGAGAATTATGAAGTCATCATCTGATAACCAAAAGGGAATCAACAAGTACAGCCGCATCTTTACACAAGATGAAACTCAACCTGCTGCGAAGGCCATGCTTTATGGTATTGGGCTTACCGATGCAGATATGGAAAAGGCACAAGTAGGAATCGCTAGCATGGGCTACGATGGTAATACATGTAACATGCACCTAAACGACCTAGCACAAGTAGTCAAAAAAGGAATTTGGAACAATGACCTTGTTGGCTTGACTTTTGGAACTATCGGCGTCTCTGACGGTATGAGTAATGGAACAGATGGTATGAGATATTCATTGGTATCTCGTGACGTAATTGCTGACAGTATCGAAACAATCTGTGGTGGACAATATTATGATGGCGTAGTTGCAATCCCTGGATGTGATAAAAACATGCCCGGAGCAATTATGGCTATGGGAAGATTGAATAGACCCGCAATTATGGTATATGGAGGTACTATTGCCCCTGGTCATTATAAAGGTGAAGAATTAAATATTGTTTCTGCTTTCGAAGCACTAGGTAAAAAAATCGCCGGTACAATTTCAGACGAGGACTATGATGGCGTAATCCGTCATACTTGCCCTGGTGCGGGAGCTTGCGGAGGAATGTATACTGCAAATACAATGGCATCTGCCATCGAGGCGATGGGAATGAGCTTGCCTTACTCATCTTCCAATCCGGCAGTTTCTAAAGAAAAACAGGAAGAATGTCTAGAAGTAGGTAAATATATGCGTATACTTCTTGAAAATGATATCAAACCTTCTGATATCATGACTCGTAAAGCATTTGAAAATGCAATGCGTATTATCGTCATCTTAGGAGGTTCTACGAACGCAGTCCTACATTTTATCGCCATGGGTAAATCAGTAGATGTGGATATTACACCGGATGATTTCCAACGTATGTCAGATGAAACTCCAGTTTTGGCAGATTTTAAACCTTCTGGAAAATTCTTAATGCAAGATCTTCACCAGTTTGGTGGTATTCCTGCTGTTATGAAATATCTATTAGATGAAGGTTTATTACATGGAGAGTGTTTAACTGTAACAGGTAAAACGGTTGCAGAAAATTTAAAGGATGTTAAATCAATCATAGATTATAATCAACCTATAATCCATAAATTAAATGACCCTATCAAAGCTACTGGTCACCTGCAGATCCTTTATGGAAACTTAGCTGAACAAGGTTCAGTAGCGAAAATCTCCGGCAAAGAAGGCGAGAAATTTACTGGTCCTGCGCGAGTTTTTGATGGAGAACATGATTTGGTTAAAGGTCTTGAAACTGGAAGGATAAAAAAAGGTGATGTGGTTGTTATCAAGAATGAAGGCCCTAAGGGTGCTCCTGGTATGCCGGAGATGTTGAAACCAACTTCTTTAATTATTGGGGCAGGCCTAGGAACTTCAGTAGCATTAATTACTGACGGACGTTTTTCTGGAGGAACACATGGATTTGTTGTAGGCCACATTACACCGGAAGCTTATGAAGGTGGGCTTATTGGACTCGTACAAGATGATGATATCATCGAAATAGATGCGGTAAACAATACCATCAACTTAAAAGTTTCAGAAGAGGAAATTGCCAACAGAAAATCAGCTTGGACACAACCTGCCCTAAAAGTCAGCAAAGGAGTCCTTTACAAATACGCCAAATCAGTAGCAAACGCTTCACAAGGATGTGTAACTGATTTGTAAGAGTAGTAGTTAGTAGTTAGTAATTAGTATTTAGTAGTTAGATATGGAATTATTGATACTATGGAAATTACGGGTTACTACTATTAGACTAAAAATTGAAATAATATAAAGAATACAATTCAGACCTCAGAGGTCTAAATACTTAATACTTCATACTAAATACTTTAAGATGAGTACACTTGAAAAAACGGAAACTAAGGTAGCTACAAAACAGGCGGCAGGTACGCAGATAAGCGGATCTCAAGCGGTTATGGAGGCCTTGATCCACGAGGGAGTGGATACCGTATTCGGGTATCCAGGGGGTGCTATTATGCCAATTTATGATGCATTGTATGATTACACAGATCAATTGAAGCATATTTTAGTACGTCACGAACAAGGAGGAATTCATGCAGCACAAGGTTATGCACGTACATCAGGACGTGTGGGTGTAGCTTTCGCAACTAGTGGTCCAGGTGCAACAAATCTGGTCACAGGTTTGGCCGACGCCATGATTGATAGTAACCCTATCGTCTGCATTACTGGACAAGTATTTGCTTCCCTACTCGGTACCGATGCCTTCCAAGAGACTGATGTAATCAATATTACAACTCCTGTCACAAAATGGAACTATCAGGTTACGGATGCCAATGAAATTCCAAGTGTACTAGCTAAAGCTTTTTATATTGCAAAAACTGGAAGACCAGGTCCCGTATTGATTGATATTACCAAGAATGCCCAACTTCAATTATTCGACTACTTAGGATATGAAGAATGTAACCACGTTCGTAGTTATCGTCCGGCTCCTATTGTACGAAAAGAATATGTAGTTGAGGCTGCTAAAGTTATCAATGAAGCAAAAAAACCTTTTATATTATTTGGACAGGGAATTATTCTAGGAAAAGCAGAGCAAGAATTTAAAACATTTATCGAAAAAGCAGGAATTCCTGCTGCCGCTACGGTAATGGGACTGAGTGCCTTGGAAACAGATCATCCCTTACATGTTGGAATGTTAGGTATGCACGGTAATTATGCTCCAAACGTTATGACCAATGAATGTGATGTATTGATCGCTATTGGGATGCGTTTTGATGACCGCGTAACAGGAAGACTTGACAAATATGCAAAGCAAGCTAAAGTTATTCATTTAGATATTGACCCTGCGGAAATTGATAAAAACGTAAAAGCGCACGTTCCTGTATGGGGAGATTGTAAAGAAACTTTACCATTATTGACTGAATTAATCAACAAAGGTGACCATGTTGACTGGTTGAATAAATTCAGAGAATTAGAAAAAGAAGAAATTAAAGAAGTCATTCATAACGAGTTGAACCCTACTTCTGATGTAATGACAATGGGTGAAGTTATAAAGGTTCTGAATGAGTTAACAGGAGGTGACGCAGTTATTGTAACTGACGTTGGCCAACACCAGATGGTAGCTTGTCGCTATGCCAAGTACAATACATCAAAATCAAGCGTTACATCTGGTGGATTAGGCACAATGGGTTTCGGATTACCTGCTGCAATTGGTGCATGGTACGGAGCTCCAGAACGTGATGTCGTAGCTATAATCGGTGATGGTGGTATTCAAATGACCATTCAAGAGTTAGGAACCATTATGCAATTCGGTGCTAAGGTTAAAATCTTAATCTTAAACAATGAATTCTTAGGAATGGTTCGTCAATGGCAACAGCTATTCCATGACAGAAGATATTCCTTCGTGAACATCACAAGTCCTGACTTTGTTGCTGTGGCAAAAGGATATTATATAGACGGAAACAAAATCTCAGAACGTAAAGATTTAAAAGATGCGTTGAAAACCATGCTGGATCATGATGGATCTTATCTACTTGAAGTAATGGTAGGTAAAGAAAATAATGTATTCCCAATGGTGGCGCAAGGAACTAGTGTGTCAGAAATAAGATTGAAGTAATCATGGAAAAACAAGAATATACAATAACAATCTATACAGAAAACTCTATCGGGATGATAGGTCGTATATCTGGAATTTTTTCAAGACGTAAGATCAACATCGAAAGCTTAAATACATCTCCATCTGAAGTGGATGGTATCCACCGTTTTACGATATTGATTACAGAATCGGAAGAAGTAGTTCGCAAATTATGCCGTCAAATCGAAAAACAAGTTGAAGTATTAAAAGCTTATTTCAACACCAATGATGAATTGATTTGGCAGGAACAAGCTTTGTATAAAGTCCCTGCTGAAGCGATCGCTGAAAAAGTATTAGTTGAACGCCTATTACGTCAATATGGAGCCAATGTCGTTGTGATTCGTAATGATTACATCGTATTTGAAACAGCAGGCCATCGTGAAGAAATTGATCGCCTAACTGAGGAATTAGGAAAATACAGTCTCATTGAGTTCGTTCGTGGAGCCAGAATCGCAATCATTAAAGATAGTGCTGGATTCCATACTAAACTGAAACAATTTGAAATCAATGAACCTGCACCAGATATCGTTGAAAACGAATATTTGGATCAGAGAGATGATGTATTCACGATGTAATTTTTGATTAGTGAAGCATAATAAACCAGGTTACGAAGAATCCTTCTATAATATCCACTGCGTTCAGGTTATCGACCCTTTTGGAAATAGAATTTCATTCAACGAACCTTTATAAGAAGCAAAATAAAATGGACAAAGTCTTTAAATTTATTATCGATGGGCGTAAGGCATTCATTAAATTGATAGATGAACTATCATTAGAACAATTAAATGAAATACCTGCAGGATTCAATAATAATATCATTTGGAATTTCGGCCACATCGTAGTGAGCACACAAACCTTAAGTTATACACGGACTGGTATTCGGGAAGGTGTAAACTGGGTTAAGTATGTGGAGGCTTATGCAAAAGGAACGAAACCGACTTACTTTGTGAATCAAGATGAAGTGAACGAACTTAAAGAGATCGCCCTAAAATCAATTTATGAAATTGAAGCTGATTTCAATGCTGGGGTATTTAAAAATACCACTCCATATGAAACTGCTACCTATGGTGCGACTCTTAATAATATTGAAGAGGTTTTGATCACTTCAATCGGTCATGATAACTTACATTATGGCTATGCAATCGCACAAAAAAGAATAATCAACAATAAATAGTAAAAAACCTTAATCGAAAAAATATTTAATCAGTATTACAATGGCAAATTATTTCAACACATTACCTCTTA
>JBEBTR010000154.1:0-7716 GCA_040393725.1 Sphingobacterium endophyticum
TGTATTCTGCAATGAGCTGATCAGCTCCTGATTTACTTTGGCTCAAACTATTAATATTTCTTAACTCTTTAATCGAGCATAGATAAGGATTCTTTTGAATGCATAGATAGCTGGAAATTTTTTATAGTGCTCCCCTATCCTTTTTTTGAATTCATTAATAAATTCTTCCTTCTCCTCTCCTTTCAGTAATTCTATATAAGGTATTATTGCTGAGCCCGCTATAAAATCATAAAAGTCATCTACATTTTCTCCAATGATAGGATAAACCTTTTGAAAGATTTCAATATCTGTGAGATCATTTTCAAAAAGAATTTGCGCGTATTCATCCATAGTTAATACAGGAGAATCCCTTACAAAATGATTCAATTGACTGGCATAAGGTTCTTCTTGAACTAACTTTAGCAGGATCTTGTTCAAAACATTTTCCGTTTGAACCGGCATCTGAATCGCTAATTGCCCTTTAGGTTTTAATAAATTGACTATTCGTGGGAATAACTCTTGGTGGTTGTCCATCCATTGTAGGGCAGCATTACTAAATACAAGATCCCACTTATCATTAGAGGTTAATGTTTGTTCAATAGGTTCTAACTTAAACTTTAGCCTGCTATTCTCATATTCTTTTGATTTAGCCAGCATTTCTGCTGAAGAATCAATTCCCAGAATTTCAGCATTTTTAAAGCGATGTGCTATAATTGCTGTTTGTTCCCCTGTGCCACATCCAAGGTCGATTCCTTTTTCAATTCCATCTTCTTCGATCAATTCCAAAAGATCGTAAAAGGGTTTGTAACGTATATCTTTATAACGATTGTAGATTTCCGGATCCCAAGGCATAGCTTTTCTCTATTTAATTTTAGTAAATGTGAATGTTATAGGCATGAATATAATTAGAATTCCACAGATTTTGTTAATTTGAGTAAATATGTAATCAGGAAGAATTATGAATGAAAAAGCAAGGATCCTCCCTCCTATGGATAAGCATAGTATCTGTGCTCCTCCCGATGTTCCTATCCTACAATTTTACGAAGGAATATTTGATACTGTTTTCATTTCATTAAATCCATTTGCTCAGATTTTTGATTCTTCCAGTTACACATTGGAAAACTTTTGGGATGAGAAATTTGAGGAAAGCATTAAGCAGCGGATCCTAAAGCACACTAAATCGATCACATGGGCAGAAATCATTCATAAAACAGATCTTAAGACTTTTGGGGAAATCGATATTGCATTGAGGACATCTATAGGCGGATTAAATGAACTAAGCATGAATACTGACCTTGAGGGTGCTCTATTAGCTAAGATTGATCAATATCAAATCATGAGTCCAAGTGAAGGTAGTTTGCCATATAGTATGATTAATTCAATATTGAAAGCTATACAGCTATTGGGTTATGATTGGATATGCGTAGGGTCAGAATATGGAGATACGATGGAAATGGTTTGGATTGAGGATATATTGAATGATATCAGACAGATCATTTTTGAGCCTAACCTATATACTTATGACCGGAAAATACTAATTACCTGTCATTGGGATAGCTTTCAGACCTATATTTGTTCCAATAAGGAAAATGTTCAATTTATTGTTGAGCAAGCAGGCCTTGAAGGATTTTATGCCAATAAAAACACGGAGGTATATTGGAGTTTAAAGGAAAATCAGTTTGACTAACTAATTTTATTTAGATTTTTAGTTGTAAAACATCATATTTGCTTCCCTAATTTAACTTTAATGAAGCTTCAAGCTATCAGTTTACTTTCCAAGGAGAAGATTAATTATAAAAATGAGATTTTAGCGGGATTAACGGTATCCATGACTATGATTCCGGAATCTTTATCATTTGCTATCCTAGCGGGTTTGAGTCCATTGACAGGTCTATATGCGGCATTTTTGATGGGGATTGTGACGGCAGTGTTAGGTGGACGTCCGGGAATGGTTTCAGGTGGTGCAGGTGCTACGGTCGTTGTCTTAATTGCACTTGCTTCAACCCATGGTGTAGAATACCTTTTTGCTGCTGTAGCACTTGCAGGGTTATTCCAAATCCTGGTGGGCGCATTTAAGCTTGGGAAATTTGTTCGATTAATTCCTCAACCGGTGATGTATGGATTTTTAAACGGTTTGGCGATCATTATCTTTATGGCTCAAGTCAAGCAGTTTAAGTTTATACAGAATGGAATCGAAACTTGGATGACCGGTTCAGCACTCTATGTGATGTTGGGATTGACCATGCTAACGGTACTTACCGTTTTGATATTTCCTAGGATTACGAAAGCTATTCCAGCGTCCTTAATTGCCATCATTGTTACTTTTGCCTTAGTGTACTTCTTTAATATTGATACTAAGAAAGTTATAGACATAGCCAAGGTTAGTGGGGCATTTCCCTCCTTTCATATTCCAGCAGTTCCTTTTAATCTTGAAACCTTAAAAATTATATTTCCATATGCTTCAGTTATGGCGGCAGTTGGATTGATTGAATCCCTATTGACGTTGAATATGGTTGATGAAATCACGAATACAAAAGGAAGCTCTAACCAGGAAGCAATTGCCCAAGGAACGGCAAATATAGTGAATGGTTTTTTTGCTGGTATGGGAGGTTGTGCAATGGTTGCACAAACCTTAGTAAATATAAATGCTGGAGCTAGAACGAGGATTTCAGCTGTTGTAGGTGCTCTGGGAATCCTATTTGTTATTCTTGTAGGAGGACCAGTTATTGAGCAAATACCTATGGCAGCATTGGTAGGTGTCATGATGATGGTTGCTATTTCAACGTTCCAATGGGGTTTCTTAAGACTATTGACTAAAATGCCGAAATCAGATGTTTTGGTTGGTATTTTGGTAGCAGCCATAACGGTGGCACTCCATAATTTGGCGTTGGCCGTATTTGTAGGAGTTATCGTATCAGCCTTAGTCTTCGCATGGGATAATGCAAAAAGGATTCGCGCAAGAAAATCAACCGATGAAAATGGTATTAAGGTATATGAAATTTATGGTCCTCTATTTTTTGGATCAACAAGCAATTTCATGGATAAGTTTGATATTAATGAAGATCCAGATCATATCATAATCGATTTCAAGGAATCCAGAGTGGTGGATATGTCTGCGATAGAAATATTGAAAAAACTAATTCACAAATACCAAGATCTAAACAAAAAGGTAACATTAAGACACCTCAGTCCGGATTGCGTAAGACTTCTAGACCAGGCTAAGGGTTTTATAGAAGTAGATATCGAGGATGATCCGACTTATAAAGTAATGCCAAAGGGATAAAAAAAACAGGCATATTTTAGATATACCTGCTTTTTATAATATAAATAGTTAGTGATTAAATCTTGTCAGATAAGGTTGAAATATCAACTTTTGGCTTAGCTAAATTCATCGCTTTGATTGCATTCCTACATTCATCCACCATTTCTTTGGTCATTTTGTATTTGTAGTTTCCATAATCGTCATATTCCATCTCCCCTACATGGAAAAATCCATACTTGTCGAAGAATTCAGTTAAATCAGTTTGTGAAACCTCACATGCAGTTTTTACAAAATTCAATTGATGTACAGCAGGGTTTCTTTCAACCACAGTAGCCTCGCGTCCCCATCTTTCTCTAATTTTTTGTCTAGAAGGTCTATTGTTAACATTTTGATTTCTTAATTTTTCAAACAAATCTGGGTAAAAATCAGGTTGTTGGCCGGCACCTTCAAAATAAAGCTGCAGTTGCCAAAAAGGAACTAATCTATTGAATACGTCTGGATCTTGTAGGTAAGATATTTTTTTATCAATAATATTAGCTTTGGCTTTATTGAAGTTATCTTGTTCCAAAATCCTTGATTTATTTCCGAAAGATCTCATCACATACAGCGAATAAATATTGTTGCTCACTTCACCAAGGCCACCCCAACTTAACATTGGAGACGTTTGGTGAACATGTCCTACCTCATGGCTAAAGCCCCAACAAGGATCTCCTTTAATTACAGAACTAGGATCAACAACCATTTTCATGGCATATCCTTGTTTATCACCCATGTAGGCAACTCCATCTCCATCCCTAAACATATAATAGTTATAGTTAACACGAGCTAAAATCTTATTTTTTGGAACTTTATTATATTTTTCCAGACCCATTAACCGGTGTTGTCTGTAAACTAATGAGTCATAGTTGCTGATAAGTTCTTTACCTCTTCCATAGGCATAATTTTTCAATGCTTCTACAGGATAGGCGGTTTGAATATGTTTTCCTTTAGCGTCAAGGATAGGAAAAACGGCATGATCGATAAAAGCATTCCAATCGGCATCAGAATGTTTATTGATATCAAAGTAACCGTTTACTTTACCAGAAATGAAGTGGATTTTAATAGGGTTTTCCTTTTCAGGCTGATCTGAAAAATAATTGATGTATGCAAGACTTCCAAAATCCTCCAAATCAATAATATTCACACCATTTCTAAGCTTGAATTCCTTTTTCTCAATTCCCCAACCTTTTGGATCTTTTGTGGGATCATCCGGGTTTGGAGCCTTCCGCATCCAATTAGGCACGACTAATTTTATATCCTTATCATCAATTATTCCATCGGCTATGACAATATGTTTTCCAATTGGAAGGTAAACACCTGTTATATTCTCATATTTACTATAACCATCGCCGATACTCAACTCTTGTCCTAAGGATTTGGGTGATAGCAAAGCGTTAAAGGTTGCAAATTTATAACTGTCAATTTGCTTTCCTGCAAGAAGTTCTTGCGCCAAGATTTTGATGTCTTCGTTTTTAATTGCATTAATTTGCTTTTTGTTGACACCTTTCTTTAGATTACTCGCTAAACCATCCTGAAAAATTGTTAAGTCGGAATAAACTTGATGAAGGTCTTCTGCACTCTGAGAAAAGGCACAAGAACTTAATAAAATTGCTACACTAAATGATAAAAGATTTTTTTTCATAATAATAATTGATTCTGGAATAAGGCCTAAAATACAGTTAATTTATTATCTTAAAAGTCTTTGAAAACCATCAAATAGCTATAACAGGGCAGAATTGAAGATGCAAACGTTTGAGTAAAATTTATTTTGCATAAAAATGATTTTTTGAATTACAATAAAATTTTTAATCAGACCGTTGATAAATAAAAAATACAAAATTGAATTAAAATGATCCAAAAACTAAGTTCACTTACCCTCCTGATTTTACTTACATGTCAAATTTCCTATGGACAAAACAAAGCAGATCTTGAATCAAATATAAATGCTATACTTTCAAAATATAACGCAAAAGTTGGTGTTGCTATTAACAATAATGATTTTTCTGAAAGTATCCTCATTAATTCTGATCATCAATATCCATTACAGAGCACCTATAAATTTCATTTAGGGATTGTGATTATGGATCAAGTAGATCAAGGTAAATTTACCTTAGACCAACCCATTAGCATATCTAAAAAATCAGTCACAACCGATATGTACAGTCCAATCAAGGATAAATATCCGAATGGCACAACGCTACCATTGCGTGAAGTGCTGCGTTATACAATAGCAGAAAGTGATAATGTAGGTTGCGATATTCTGTTCGAATTATTGGGAGGTCCTAATTTTGTTCAGAAGTATTTTGATGATCAGGGCTATCAAGATCTTTCTATAAAATTGATTGAGGAAATTCAGCAGGCCAACTGGGATTTACAATTTGACAATTGGACTAAAGTAAAAACCTCCAATCAAATATTATTTGATTATTATAATAATTCCAAGCAACAGCTATCTGAGGCTTCTTATAAATTCCTTTGGGATACCATGCGTTCAACAAGTACAGGTCGAAACAGAATTAAAGGATTATTACCACAAGGTACAGTTGTTGCCCATAAAACAGGCTATTCAGGGATCAATAAAGCAACTCAAGTAATTGCTGCTGTCAATGACATTGGAGTTGTGTCTCTTCCAAATGGAGAAGTGTTTTATATTTCTGTTTATGTAACTGATTCAAAAGAATCAGAACCAAGAAGTGCTGAGATTATTGCTAAGGTTTCAAAAGCAGCTTATGACTATTTTGTTGTAAATTCGAATAAGAAATAATGATATGAAAAATCAAACATACTTGGACGAAACTAGGCGTATAGAGCTTCTTGAAATCTTAAAGAATAGATTTGAGAAAAACATGAATCGGCATAAAGGGATGAAATGGGATGATATCCATCAAAAATTAATAAAATCTCCGGAGAAACTTTTAGCCATCAATGAAATGGAAGAAACTCAGGGAGAGCCAGATGTTGTTTCCATTTATGATAATGATGAAATAATTTTTATTGATTGTTCTGTAGAAAGCCCTAAAGGACGCAGGAGCCTATGTTATGATCAAGATGCATTAGAATCAAGAAAGGAACATAAACCAAAAAACTCAGCTATTCAAATGGCAAAAGAGATGGGAGTAAAAATATTGAATGAAGAAGAATATGCTGCATTACAATCGTTAGGAAATTTTGATTTAAAAACCTCTAGCTGGTTGGAGACCAATTCTGAGATTCGAGACTTAGGAGGTGCAATTTTTGGAGATTTTCGATTTGGTCGAGTATTTACATATCATAACGGAGCCGAATCTTATTATGCTGCAAGAGGATTCCGTGGCATTGTTAAAATTTAAGTAGAATTTTTTCTTAAATTTAATATAAAATTGGGTTATGGGAATGTATTGCACCTTTCGCAGGGTATCCATGGAAAAAATTGAAGCCTACTTGAATAATAGTCAATTATTGGAGGATGACTTTTATTCAAATGAGCTTACTGAAGTTCCAAAATTGGATATTGACAAAGCTTGGGATGGAATACATTTTCTTTTGACAGGGAACCCTATCTCCAAACATGAGCATCCCCTTTCGGCAGTTATAACAGGAATGCATGATATCGACGAGAATCAAGATTTTGGATATGGCCCCGCAAGGTATATTGATTCCCAGGCCGTAAAAAGTTTAAATGAGAAAATAAAATTCATAGACCTGGAGATGCTATTATTAAGTTTTAATCCACATAAAATGGCCGAACTTAATGTATATCCCGAAATATGGGAGGATGTCCATGCATTTGAATATTTGAGAGAATACTTTGTTAAACTGCAAAGTTTTTATCAGCATGCCGCCTGGGCTAATGAAGGAATTGTAATCATTATCAATTAAGTATAAAAACAAATTCAGTTATAGGAGGTCTCCTGTTATTTCATTTGTATGATACTGTCTAATTGTTCGGAAACCTTCTTCAAAAAATTACGATCACCAGAACCAACTTCCAATGTCATATATTCACCCTTGTAATCAATTTCATTTATAGCCTTCATCACCTTAGACCAATTTACATCACCTTCAGTCAATTCAATGCCAAACCCCTTCCCTAGCCCCTGTTCGTTCATAATCTTTTTGCTAAATTCTTTGACATGAAGTTTAAAGACCTTATCGCCTAATATTTCAAGCCAATGTTCAGGCCATCCATATCGAAGTATATTTCCCAAGTCAAAATACCAGCCAACTAAAGGGTGATTTATCTTATCTAAAAAATCTTTTGCTTCAATAGGGCTTAAAATCAAGTTGTTCCATACATTTTCAATTCCAATTTTAATTCCGGTCTTTTCAGCATGAGGAATAAGCCTTTTGATTGAATCAAGTGCATTGTCATAAGCAGTTTTGTAGGAAACGGTATCACTAACAACCCCCGGCACTACCAATACAGTGTCTCCCCCAAGCTCTTTGGTTTGTTGAAG
>JBEBTR010000155.1:0-7714 GCA_040393725.1 Sphingobacterium endophyticum
AAAAGCTCGACTCCGTCGGGCTTTTTTTGTGTCCGGGTGTGGCAGATTCGAACCGTGGTTTTTGGTAGTATTAAGTAGAGAGTATTTAGTATTTAGATGTTGAGGATGATTAAGATCGTTTGGATCAGTTCAACACCTGTAGACTAAAAAGGTAATCGATCCGAAGGAGCATCAGGAGAAACCAAGAGTTAAACAATTTTGCGTTTTTCAAACGTAAGCACAAATCCAACTGTGAATAATAAAAGTGGAATAACTGTACCGATCACGAAATCCTGTATCAAATATAAATGTCCAATTATTACAAAAGAGGCAATCATTAAAATCGTCAATACCAACAAAAATCTTTGTTTTGAAAAAAAATCATAATGCTTGATAGACAAATACATTAATGAAAGTCCAATGAATATGAGGCAAAGTCCGAACATAGCGTGAAATCCTATCCATAAATTCCACATAGTTCCACTTTCATCCATTTGGATACTTGTAGTCTTCATTACCTCAAGTAGTGAATCGTCATTTGGATATAAGTCTTGATTGTTGAATATACTATAAAAATGAAGTACTCCAGATATAAGTAACAATGCTGCTCCAATACACCAAGAAATCCTGAATAATTTGTGTTTCAATGTTGTTTTCATATCTCATTAAATTCCTGAACAAAGGACTACCCTATTCCATAAATTAATTATTCCTATTGCCATAGCCAGTTGAGCAAGCTGTTTGTTGTCAAAATGAGCAGATGCCTGCTGGAATAGCTTATCATTAAATCCAGCTTGATTAACTATGGTAAAATTTTCTGTAAAATCCAGAATGATTTTCTCTTTTTCATCAAACACCGTAGCTTCTTTCCAAGCATTGAGTAGAGTTATTCTTTTGGTATTTTCTCCTTTTTCCAATGCTTCTTTGCTATGCATATTTAGGCAGTAAGCGCACTTATTCAATTGTGAAGCTCTGATTTTGATTAAATATTTGTACGGAGTAAGCCATTCAATCTTTTCCATGAAATCTTCTAATTCTAGAAGTTTATTAAAACCCTCCGGGTCTGTGACCGGCAAGTAGTAGTGCTGCTTCATTTCATTTAATATTTGTGCAGTTAAAATTAGAAATGGATTGTGTATGAATGATTGTAAAAATCGGACAAAATTGAAGAGACGTAAATGATATGGCTTTTAAACTCATCTGCTTGACATTTCTACTACAATAGAATTTCTGAAATCTACAAGATTGGAATTTGCCAGTCGTATAATGAAAGTAAAGAAAAGGAAAAGAGTTCAGTAGTATTATTCAGTCAAATATCGTCACAATTAGAGAATTGATGATTCTAAAACTTTTGGGTATTATTTATTGTTCAAATTTCGATTTCTTTGATTAATGTATGATTAATACTCCTTTTTTTGCATAAATTTACTTATACATCAGATAATATACGTGAATATTGCCACACAAATAAGGAATTTGTTCAACCCTATTCAGCCGACAGTAAAAGCTTCAGCCGAAAATGTTACATATGTTGAATTTTTTCCTGATATCAGGTTACAGCCCTATATTTATTGCTATTGGCAACTTAAAACAACCGAACCGCTTGCGGAACCATTCCATTATCGTGTGGTAACAGACAGTTGTATAGATATTATTTTTGACCTTAACAATCCGGAAGAAAATTATGTGATGGGCTTTTTTAAAAAGTTTTCTGAATTTCCCCTTCCTACTTCTTTTCGCTATATAGGTATTCGTTTCTTGCCGACAATGTTCCCGCAATTTTTTAACGTAAAAGCATCAGAGCTTAGCCATCAAATTGAGCATTTGAGTTTGGTAGTTCCACATCTTTCGGATTTTATCTCCAACCGTTTTCACGAAACCCAGTCAGTGGCAGAAATTAAAAATTTACTGGATAAGCACCTATTTGCGCTATATGCAAAGGCAAAGTTTAACACCGACAATAGGCTATATGCCGGAATTGAAATTATCTTAAAAAATTGTGGTTCAGTTAATGTCCAGAAGGATTTGAATACAGGTATTAGTCCTAGACAGCTTCGGAGACTTTTTGAGTTTTACATCGGCGATACTGCCAAAACATTTAGTAAAGTCGTGCGTTTTCAAAAGTTTTTAAATTCCATGCCTTCAATACAAAGCCTAAAGCAAAATAAGTTGTTTTTTGATGCGGGCTATTATGACCAATCCCACTTCATCAAAGATTTCAAAGATTTTTATGGCATTACGCCGGGTAAAGCATTCGAAGACTACGGCTAGGAATTTCCTGAATAGTTTGCTTAAACACTGATTACACGTTTCCTTTCAAAATTTATTTTTCAGGTTATTAGAAATTAATGACATCTGTAATTGACATGTCCGTTTTTTACAATGCAGACAGTTTATCTTATCCTTAATTTGCAAAGCATAAATTTCAATAATCCATTAATAATGAATAAGGAACTAAAGTTTTCAGAAAGTACAAAGATTTATGCTTCAAAGGAAGCGGTTTGGAAAACACTTTTATCTCCAGAATTTTATCAAGTATCTTGGGGTTCTGCTCTTGCTACTACGTGGCAAACAGGATCGCCCATTCAATTTTCAGGAACTTGGGAAGATGTTGTTTATCTTGATAAGGGCATAATAAAAGAACACATCGAAAACGCCTTTTTGAAGTTCTCATACTGGAGTTCTTTTTGGGAAGCCGAAGACATCCCAGAAGAGTATTGCGACATTTCGTACACCGTAAAAAAGTTAGATGAACATAGTTGCGAGTTTACCATTATACAGGTCGGTTTCAGGGATCAAGTTCATTATGACGATACCGTGGAGCTTTGGAAAAACACTAATAAAACACTTAAATATCTATCGGAGAAAAACGATTTGCTATCAATTAGCAATGCTGTATTTAATGAGCTTGCTTCAATTATAACTGCAATATCCGAGGAAAAATACAATGCTGAATCGTCTGCAAAATGGAACCCTGCTCAAATCGTTGAGCATATTATTATAGGAAATAAGGGGATGAAACAATTTTTGACAGAAGTACCTTACGGTTCTGATATTCCATATGACTTTAATGTTTCGGCAATAAGGGAATTTATGCTAAACAAAGGGGTTAAATATCAAGCTCCCGATTTTTTAATCCCTAGCACTAAACACTACGATGTAAATGAACATCTTAAAAAGCTTATGAACTTGCAATCAGAAATAAATGATTGCATCGTAACATTGAGTTTTGAAGATAAATGCGGGACAACTGAAATGCCACCATTTGGGTTTTTGAGTATTTTTGAATGGTTAAATTTTTCCGTATTCCATATTTTCCGTCATAAGGAACAGCTAAATTCATATAGGTAAATTATGATCAAAAAGTTGGCGATGGTTTTAATGGCATTACTTTTTGGTTGGCAAATTTGTGATGCGCAGATAAATGTTGTGAATGAGTATAACCGTATTGTACTAAATGATGTTGAACACGGTGTATTCATCAAAAGCAATAATTTCGAAAATCCAGTATTGCTCGTATTGCACGGTGGCCCTGGTTTTTCTGATTTTTATTTTTGGCAAACCCATAATAAGGATTTGGAGCATCGTTATACCGTTGTAACATATGATCAAAGGGGAACGGGGCTTTCTTACAATGATGCTATTCCTCTAGAAAGTATGACTTTTAACCAACTTGAAAATGATGCTTTGAGTTTAATCCAGCTATTGAGGGAGCGTTTTAAAAAAGATAAGATTTATCTTCTCGGTTACTCCGCAGGCACCATCATAGGTATCAATCTTGTAAAAAAGCACCCATCTCTATTTTACGCCTATGTAGGCGTTGGTCAGGTAACAAATCTTTATTTGAATGAGAAGATTTCTCTTCGTTATTCATTGCAACAGGCAAAATTGCTGAAAGACAGCGCAGCTTTTGCCCAATTGCAGGAACTAAAAAAACGCTATCCATCACATTCAAAAAACGAATTGGCAGACCTCTATTTATCCCGTAAATGGCTTAGATACTTCCACGGTGATTTTTGTAAGGGTACAAATGTGGGTCAGCTCTATAAAGATATGGACAAGTTTGCCAAGAAACACTTCAATGACAGTTTAATTTCAAAAGGGCAATCGTTCACGATGGAAGCAATGTGGGACGAAGTGATGAAAGTTGACTTATTTAAAATGGCAAAGGAACTAGAAATTCCGGTTTATTTCATTGCCGGTAGGTGCGACTATAATGCACCATCAATCCTTGCATTCAAATATTACAAAAAGCTAAAAGCACCTTTCAAAAAATTTATCTGGTTTGAAAATTCAGGTCATTACGCACCATTCGTAGAGCCGGATAAGTTCAACAGGATTTTATTGGATGAAATTTTATTTTTAGAAATATAACGTTTAAGCAGAAAAATATTTAAGTAAGTTACTGTTATTGTAGAAACCATCAAGAAGGTTGCAAAATACTTATATCTTAAAAGCAGTGAAGAAGTAAGGGTTGGTCTTTATCTAAAAATAGTGAATACTTTGCTATTTCTGCAAAGACCGATAAAACCTAGAGAGTTTATACAATTATTTTTGTCCGTTTTTTCCTATTCCAGTTGTTCCCATTATCCGAATTTCGTTCATTCAATTAAATAAATGTTAGAGATGAAGCAGCTCATATCAATCCTTATCACGCTATGCTGGACAACAAGCGTGTTTTCGCAAACTAACTCTATTTATAAAAAAGAAATCAAGATGAAACTAAATGCAGGTATTATTACAGAAAAATTGGTGGAAACAAAAGCGTTTTACACCAAAACTTTAGGCTTCGGCTTATCTTTTGAAAATGAATTTTATTTATTAATGCACACGCCAAATAAAGAAGCGGAAATTAGCTTTTTATTGCCGAACCATCCTAGCCAGAAGCCTTTCTTTCACAAACCGTTTCAAGGACAAGGAATGTATTTGACCATCGAGGTTGAAGATGTGGATAAAATTTATCAGGAGTTAAAACAAAAAGGCATCAAAATAGAAATCGATATTCGAAACGAGCCTTGGGGCGACAGACATTTTGCTATACAAGATCCTAATGGGATTGGTATAGATATCGTAAAATATTCAGCAACACAATAAACAGATTTTTATGGTTCGATTTTTTTTAATTCGGAATTTATTTTTTTTATTCATTACAATGTCTTTTCTAATCAGTTGCAGTAAAGATGATACTGTCAACATTCTTCAAATTGAGGGTACTTTTAAATGTTTTGAAGGAGAGTTGGATGGTGAAATATTCGATCTCCCCTATGAAGGATTTAGTCTAGAGGTCAAGATTAAGCGTATAGACAATGAAGATGCTATGGTCGAAGTAATTCCATTTGGCAATAATCAACCTATTGATTTTCCAGATCAACAGTGTTCGATTAAGACCGATCCTGACGGTTACCTCAATCTGATCTCTAAGAAAGATGGTTCTATGTATGTAATATTTTACGACAAGGAAACAATTGATTGCTATCCGGGAAATGGCACTCGGATTTCGGGTTCGAGAAATGGGAAAAAACCAAAATGGTGGGACGACTAACTTTCAGTGATAATTTAACTTTCGAGATATATTATCTCAATGATTGGATTGACCGTTTTTTAAAATGAATTGCTAACGCCTTGTCATTAATTTGCAATGTAAATTTTATTATTCACTTTTAGGCGTTGCAGGTGGTAGAAGTTCAGATTTAGTAGATTTTAAGAAAAAATATAGATGAGTACACTTTTGATTATAGCGAATGTAGTCGTTTTGGCATCAGTAATTTTCCATATATTTTGGGGAGATAATGATATTAAATTGATAGAGCCGGACAATTCCGAGCATAAAAAATTTGAAAACTGGATAATGGCAAGAGGAGCATTCCACGTTGTTTCCGTGGATATGCTGATGATCACTGCCGGACTTACGCTAATTAATTTCACAGACATGTTAGATTCACATCGAACAATTCTCTTGAAAATTATGAGTATTTATTGTTTGTTGTACGCTGTATTTTTTTTTATTGTGATATCGGTTTCTGGCGCGCTACCCCAAAAATTTTTAAAGCTATGCCAATGGGCCTTGTTTCTACTATTAAGTGGGCTGATTTATTTCGGTATCTAACTAAAAACTTATGCCTAATTGTTTATGGTAATTAATATTTTGTACATCAATTATGGACGTAATATACTCTCATAAAAATGATAATAAACAATGAAAAGAGTAGACATTTATAGAACTATTCTTTGGGTAGGTGTATTTGTGATGTTATTGACCCTTTTGGTTTCCTCATTTATTCGATTAGCCAGGGTAACAAATTCTATAAATTATGGAAACATTCCCCCAAATGGTACTATTGATATTGGATATGTAGAAAACCCTATCTTAACATTTCTGCATATCCTGCCGGGCTGTTTCTTTATTCTTTCAGGTGCTTGGCAATTTATACGTCCTTTGAGAAACCGACTTATTCATGTTCATCAGTTGAATGGCAGAATTTATATCATTTTGGGATTGATAATAGGAGTTACAGGAATAGCGATGGGCATTAATTTGGGTTTTGGGGGTTCTGCCGAAACATCGGCATCAATAGTTTTCGGCTTGTTTTTTCTATATGCCCTAATCAGATCGTACAGGCATATTATAAAAAAGCAATTCACTTTGCATAGGGAATGGATGATAAGAGCGTACAGTATAGGATTGGCTGTAGCCATAATTCGTCCATTGACTGGACTGTTCTTTACCTTTACCGATATTCCTTTTCATACTTTTTTCGGTATTTCGTTTTGGATAGCTTTTATCGTACACGCTAGTATTGCTGAAATTTGGATAATTTATACACGTGATTGTGCAGTGAAGAAAATAAAATCATTGTCTTAAAATCTATATAGAAAATTATATTTATTGATTATGCAATTAAAATACAAAACCAAATTGTTCAGAGAGGAACTACCATAGGTATTCAGGTTCCTGATGACACTATCGAGCAACTAAAATGGATGGCGAATTTATGATTAGTTTGAGTGCAGAGAACTGGGCGTGAAAGGATCTATCTAGTTGAAGCAACAGGCGACGTTGAGGATGACCCCATCGTTACAGATAAAAAATTCCCTGGTAATCCGACAAAGTCATATCGTTCAGTACATCCGTTTAAAATAGTTGGGGAATTAGCCGTTTGGCATAGAAGAACGGCTGAACAAATAAAGAAAATGAAGGACGATTTAGAAAAACTAAACGAGCAAGGCAAGAATACTATTCTAGATTAAATAAAACATTGCCTGAATTTTTGGAAGCGATAAGCGTATAACCTGAAGAAATTCAAGGATATTATGGACAATATGAAGCTAAACAAAAACGCAGACTTTCCTGATTGGTCAATATTTGCTTATATTTTTAAAGGTGCTAAAATTTATGAATAAGAAATCACATAATACAAAATTTAATTTGTGGCTTGAATTTGAAGAAATTGAACCAACTAATTGGAATATTGAAAATGAATTTTGTAATATTCAAGTTGACTTACAGGATGGAAGGCGTTATGGAATTAATATTTGGACTTACAAATTTCTACAAACCGCAGTTGAAGAAGACATAAAAACTGGAAATAATTTAAACGGGCTTTATCAAAAACCACCAGATTTGTTTGTAAAGCAACTAACAAGAGATTGTATCCAACAAACCATTGAAGATCTACTCAAAATTGACGATTTAGAAAATGTTTTGAACCCAAGTATTTGTATAAAATAATAAAAA
>JBEBTR010000156.1:0-7552 GCA_040393725.1 Sphingobacterium endophyticum
TAAAGTCTAACAACAAAATATTCAGCTTTAAAATCTATTTCTCAATGTCTATTTTCTACTTTCACTATGGCTATTCATCTCTCAGGCTATCTACTGGATTTGCATTAGCTGCCCGGAAAGCTTGCCAAGCAATGGTTGACCAAGCGATAACAACTGAAATAACGGCGGCTAATACAAACATCCACCATTGAATTTCAATTCTGTAGGCATAAGTTTGTAACCACTTATTCATTGCCCACCAAGCTAAAGGAGAGGCAATGATAAAGGCGATAAATACTAGCTTTATAAAATCCTTAGAAAGTAACACTATAATACTAGTAACGGATGATCCCAAAACTTTACGGATACCAATTTCCTTCACTCTGGTATTGATCGTCAATAAGGCTAGGGCAAAAAGTCCTAAACAGGATATAATAATAGCTATCGTGGTTCCACTAATGACAATTCTTGAAAAAGTACGTTCAGATTGATAGAGGTTTTGGGTATTTTCATCCAAATATGACGGATCAATCTTGGCTTTAGGATTGACTTTTTTCCAAATGTTATTAACCTTGTTCAAGGTTTCACCTAATTGATTGGTCTCTACACGGACAAAAATATATTCTACATCAAATACATTTGGATTGACTGAAATTGTTAATGGCTCTACTTGAGATTTTAAGTCTTGAAAATTAAAGTCATCCATAATTCCAATCACCGTACTCGAACCATTAATTTCAATTTTTTGCCCCACTATTTTATCCGTGGCACCTAATAAGGAAGCCATTTGTTTGTTGACTATAACTGTATTAGAGTCTGTACCAAACGATCGATCAAAATCTCTACCATCCAATAAAGAAATTCCTAGCGTTTTTAGATAATCATAATCTACCCGCATATAATTGGTTTTAACCTCTTTATTATTGTGTTCGAATCCAAAAATACTTCGCATAACATTTCCATCTTTACCTCTTCCAATATTGAAATCAGAACCACTTACCGATTTAACATAAGGTTGCTGTTCTAATTCAACTCGCATTCGCTTTAAGGCATCTTCTTTATTGATTCCATTACCAATGGGAATGCTGATGACTTCGGATTTATCGAACCCAAGAGGTTTATTAGAAATATAATATAGCTGGCTACTTATAACAATGGTGGCAATTATTAATAATGTTGCAATAATAAACTGGAGGACGGTTAAAGAATTTCTCAAATTAGAGGCTTTAATTTTAGAAGACCCTTTTAGGGATTGGATAATATTTGTCCTTGCCGCTTTTATTGCAGGAAGTGCGCCAGAAATTAAGGTAAGTATAGTTAGAATAATAGTGAAAATAAGGATGTTCTTGCCATTGAATAGATCCGTAATTTTCAGTTGATAGTTCATATTTGCATTATATTCTGGAAGAATAAAATAAGCGATTGCCAAACCAAGGAAAAGAGCCAGGACGCATAAAATGATCGATTCAAGACATAGTTGTTTGACAATGTCCCACGTTGTACCTCCTAATGTCTTTCGTGTGCCAATTTCCCGATTTCTACTGATTGAATTTGCCAGTGAAAGATTTATGAAATTTGATGATGCGGTAAACAATATTAATCCTGAGATTAATAAGAGAATCCAAGGGAAATCTGCTGAAATGGTTTCGCCAAAGCTAAAGTCGTTTAAATGTAATTTGGAGAGAGGCAATAAATGTAAGCTAAAATAATCGCCATTGTTATCCGGTTTACCGCCATCACGTTTTAAACGATCAATATTTTCTTTGAAAAATTGAGCGGTAAATGATTTAGATTCTTTACTGAATGCCTCATCATTTATAGACTGTCCTTTGACTTTTACAAAAACTTGATGATCTTGATTATCCCAAAGGTTTAATTGTTGCTGATACCCGGGTTTATTTTCAAATCTCATCAGGGACGAAAATTCAAAACTTGAGTTGGAAGGTATTTTTTCTAGGACAGCACTTATTGTGGCAGCTTGCCACGAACCATTATTATTGACCTCAATTTGCTTTCCCACGACATCAGTAGATCCAAATAATTTATTGGCCATTGATTCTGTGATAACAAGATTGTTGAGTTCAGATAGGGCGTTTTTATTTCCCGATACAAATGGAAAGTCGAAAATATTTAAGAAATCAGCATCAACAAACCTATTCGTAGCCTCAAACTCCTTATCAGCATTCTTTAGTAAAACGGTGCTATGGGCAACCCTACTAAAGCTTTCAATACTTGGGATATCTTTCTTGAGTTGTGGTCCTAAAGGAACAGGCATGGAAGAGTCTTCTCTTTTCCCAACTTCAGGTTGTGATCGTTTGTATAGCAATGCAATCCGATCCCCATCTTTGTGAAAATTGTCGAACGACAGCTCAAACATTGCGGTGAGGAAAAGAACGGTTGAGGCAGCAATTGCTATCGCGAGTCCTAATATGTGAATTATACTCAAGGACTTTGTCTTTATTATGGATCTCCAAGCTGTTTTTAGCATGATCTTAAAATTTTTATTATTTGTTTTTATTCGTCAAATGTTTATCATAAACAAGCCTTATTCATCCCTCAAGCTATCGACAGGATTTGCTTTTGCTGCAAAATAAGTTCTCGACGTTAATACGAGGGTTGCAACAGCTGTCAGCCCAATACCGGCGAGAATAAATATCCAGAAGGATAATTCTGTTTTATATTCAAAATCATTGAGCCATTCATTCATAAAGTACCAGGCAATTGGAAAGGCAATCAATGAGGCAATTAACACGAGTAGCAACAGGTTCTTGAGCAATAAAAACACAATTTGACTTATCGTAGCGCCCAAAACCTTTCTGATTCCAATTTCTTTGATTCTTTGGTTAGTGATAAATACAGCAAGTCCAAATAATCCCAATGAGGCTATACTGATCGAAAGCCATACCGCCCATGTCAGCAATTTGCTGAGATTTTGCTCATTTTTATAAAAGCCAGCTATCATCTCATCGATGAATTTATAGTTGAAGGTATCCTCAGGATAAAAATTCTTGAACTGTTTTTCGATTTTTGAAATGCCATTTTTCCAAGATTCAGGATGATTTTTATCTAAAGCCACATGTACAATATAACCGTCTTTCCTTGTCCAATACATGGTTGGCTTAACGGGTTCATGTGCAGATGAAACATTAAAATTTTTCATGACACCAACAATGGTAATTTGGCCATTGTTAAGTGTCGTACCGATGGCATCTTCAGGACTCTTCAATCCCAAAGTCCCGAGCATCCTTTCGTTAATCATGCTTTCAGATAGCGTATCCAAAATTCTTGCATTTCTACCTGCCACCAAAGGTATCTCATATACATCTAAGAAATATTCATCTCCATTCCTTGCATCAAAGGTCACAGATTTGTCTTCAGTTTTTGCTTGGTCATATTGCATTGATGAAGTCATCCAGCCATTAAACGCTGGCGACTGATTTCCAAAACTTGCAGCTTTTACTTCTGGAATTTTGAGAAGCTCATCTCTAAAAGTTTTCCCTACGGCTTTTTTATCAAACTCAGGAATGTAGATGGTTATTACAGCATCCTTATTAAAGCCCATATCCATATTTACGGCATAATGTATTTGCTTACTAACAACCAAAACAGCAATTAAGAAACCTTGTGCCAAAACGAATTGAAAAATCGTTAGCCCCTTTCTAATCCATGCACTACGGCTCAGGTTGCTATTTTTAGTTGCCTGATTCTTGAGGGCCATAACAGGAGAGTATCCGGTTAGTACCCATGCCGGATAAAAACCTGCAATACACGTGATGACAATCAGTTGAATAGTCAGATAGCCAATAAGTTCTAGAATTGGGATCGAATTTACCGTAAAACCTTTTGGGAGAAATCCTTCAAAAGCATGGACAAGTATAGGCAATAATAGTATGGATAGCAGAGTTGCAAATCCTGCAACCAGGAAGGTTTCTAAAAGGAACTGTCTTACCAAACTTGATTTTTTTCCGCCTAATGTTTTACGAATTCCAATTTCTTTTGCTCGTTCAGATGACTGTGCCGTAGAAAGATTAATGAAATTAATTGCTCCTAACAGTAATAAGAAAATTGCTAATAATATTAAATTCCTAAGTGTGGACGATTTTACTGCATTATAATTATAAGTACTATTGAAATGAACATCTTTTAGGGGTTGTAGTTCAAATTTATCCTCCCAGGCTCCATTTTCCTTTTTTTTATTTTTACTTAGAATTCCAGCAATTGTCTTTTCAATAGCATTTGTATTGGTTCCCTTTTTCAAAAGCAACAGGCATTGGTTGCCTCCATTATAAGAAGACCATTGATCCCAATTTTTTTGATCCTTGAGTGACTTGTATTGAGGAATGGTTATATATGAAATAATGCCATCATACTTGAAATCTGAATTTTCCTTGAAATCTGCAACAACAGCTCCAACTTGTAGATGTATACTATCTCCATAAAGAATTATTTTACCAATAACATCTGCAGGATCCAATTTCGGAAAATATAGGGCCGATCTACTTTTAGTAAGAACAATTTGATTAGGTTCCTTTAAAGAATTTATATGACCAGCTAAAGTTTCAGTAGGGAAAATCTTAAAATAGTTTTCATTACTAAAAGTCAATCCTTCCTGATCATTAAACAACTGTGGTTCTTCCTTATCATTCTGAAAAGACTTAAGTTTTGTCTTTCCCAATTCTAAATCAGGTACTAAGGTCTCTATTCCGGTAAGGTCGCTTTCCATTTCACGAATTAAAGGCACCAAGATAGCACTACCTTTAAATCCTCCATTACTAACAACTCTATAAACTCTGTCTCCATGAGGTAGATGCTTGTCGAAACTATACTCATATCGAAGCATTAGAAAGATGATTAAAGTAGCACAAATACCAATAGCAAGACTTACTACGCTAATAGAGGAAATCAAAATATTTTTCCTTAAAAATCTCCAGGCTGTTTTGAAATGGTTTCTTATCATGATATAACCTTTATGGAATTATTATTCTAGTATCTATCTTCATTGATTAAATTTCCTAGCATTTATTTACCTTATTCATCCCTTAAGCTATTTACTGGATTTGCCAATGCTGCTTTGATAGATTGATAGCTTATGGTAGCCAATGAAATGAGTATGGCGGCTAGACCAGCAAATACAAAATAATACCATTCGATATGAATTCTATATTCAAAGTCTTTAAGCCAATTAGTCATAGCCCACCAAGCAATAGGCGAAGCAATCAGAATAGAAATAAACACCAACTTGATAAAGTCGAATGATAGGAGAGAAGTAATTTGAGGAACAGATGCACCTAGAACTTTGCGTACTGCAATTTCTTTCATTCTAGTTTCAGCCATATAAGCAATTAATGCTAAAAGCCCTAAGCAAGAAATAAAGATGGTCAGTCCGGCAAACAATAGGGAAATTGTTCCAACAGCCTTAGTTTCCTTGAACTTGTTTTCAAATACCTGATCAATGAAATGGTAGGAGAAAGGGTATTCAGAGTTGTACTTCTTAAAAATTCCTTCAATTGTTTTTAGATTATCCTCAGTACTTCTAGCGGGGTTTAATCGATAATGAATCACATTAAACCAAGCATTTGGACCTAATATTACAGTAGATTCATTCTTCCCATAGGGTGAACCCATGATAAAATCTTTGATTACACCAACGACGGTCCATTTCTCTCCATCACCGGAAATAATACTTCCTATAGGCTCTTTAAGTTTTAATGATTTTACTGCGGCTTCATTCAAAATAATTGCTGAACTATCTGTCGGAAATTTATAAATATCAATATCTCTACCTGCAATTAAGGTTAAGCCTAAGTTTTTAACGGCATCTGCATCCGTGCTGAATCGATTGTAGTTAATTCTCTTGTCTTCTTCAAGGGATGCATTGGATGTAAATCCCCATCCTGAACTATATCGATCGGTTATTGGTGACATATTTTTGGAAACTGATACGACAGCATTGCTTGCTAATAAATCTTGCCGAATACTGTTATAATTTTTAAAAATATCTCCCTCCATTTCAGTATAAACCAGTCCATTTTCTTGGTATCCTCGATCGCGATCCTTCGTGTGATTAATCTGTTTGGTGACTATAATTGTAGCAATTATTAATATTATAGCTAAAGAAAATTGTATTACGACTAATATTGAGCGGATACTTATTCCTTTTGTGCTGCCTTTAAATTTTCCTTTGAGCGTTTGAATAGGTTTGAATGCTGAAAGGAAAAATGCAGGATATGCACCTGCCAGAATACCAGTACATAATGCGAATCCAAATAAAAACAACCAGGAGTTCAATGAAAGAAAGGATAAGGAAAGGTTTTTAGAAACCAATTCATTGAAATATGGCAAGGTAATAACCATTATAATTACGGTCAAAACGACGGCAAAGAAACTAATGAGGACACTTTCAGTGAGAAACTGAAAGATTAAGCTTTGTTTATTCGCGCCAATAACCTTCCTTACACCGACTTCTTTTGCCCTATGCTCAGATTTGGCAGTACTTAAATTCATAAAGTTAATACAGGCAACTAGAAGAATAAACCCGCCAATCCAAGCGAATAGTTTTACCAAATCTATACGGCCGGATTTATATTCTCCACCAGTTCCATTATTATATAGAAAGTGATCTTTATAAGGAAAAGCAAATATTTCTAAGTTCTTTATTAAATTTTTATCGACAGTTATGTTGTCACGTGAAAAGGTTTTTATTTTAGTGTTGAATTCTGAAAGAGCAACATTTGGTTTTAATAGAATATAGGTCTCTACTGAATTATTGGTCCAATTTTCATCATAGAAATTAATTGTTTTTGCATATTCCCAAGATAATAGACCTTCAAAATCAAAACTTGAATTTACTGGAAGATCTTTTATCACGGCTTGTACCTGTACCTGATCAACCGAATCTATCCTGATTATTTTACCTATGGGATTTTCGGTTCCAAATAAATCTTTTGCTTTTTTTTCAGTAAGGACAATTGACCTTGGGTCTGTCAGCAATTTTTCTTTATTTCCCGCTACCAATTGAAATGAGAACATATTAAAGAATCCTGAATCAACAAATGCAAAATTTGTTTTCAAATTTTTGTCTTGGTATGTTGTTAGGAAATTGTTCTGATTAGAGTACCTCGAATATGATTCAATATCTGGAAATGTTTTTCCCATTTCCTGGCCCAGAATCTTTGAGGTATATGTCCATGCGTACATCGAACCTTGATAATTATCCCGATTGCTGATGATATATAATCGATCACTTTTATCATGATAACGATCCATAGTCAACATATTCTGTAACCAAAGCATTATCATCAGGGCGCCTGCCATTCCAATTGCCAACCCAATAATGTTGATTGCTGTAAAGCCCTTATTCTTCTTAAGATTCCGGAAAGCTATTTTAATATAATTTGTTATCATTTGGATATGGCAGATTTAATAAATCAATAGACATTAATAATAACCATTTAAATGAAGGATTCAATTGGTTTGCCAATGTTTTAAAAGGCTTATAAACAGTGTTTTATAATAAAATTTCAAAATTTTATTGTTCGATATCGGACGGTTTATTGTCCGTTTGCGAACAAAA
>JBEBTR010000157.1:0-7491 GCA_040393725.1 Sphingobacterium endophyticum
TGCCCTTCCTGCTTTACACCATTGTTCAATAGAATGATTCTGTTGCTATGTAATCCATGAATGACTGGTTTTGCTACAGAATGTCCAGAATTCAAAAGGCTTACTCCAGAAAGCTGAGAAAATACTTCGGCAGCTAGCTTACCTTTAGTTTCCTCGATTTGTTCATTGCTTAATCTTGCTTTTACAGCAGTTTTCTGTTCCTCGATTTGTGCTGAAATAGAAACTGTTTCAATTTTTTCACTGTAAGTTTTTAAAACAATTGTTAATACGCTATCCGGATCAGCGTGAATGGGCTGTTCAAAAGTATCGTATCCTATTGCAGAGACTCTTAGAGTTAAGTGTTGATGTCCAGTGCCCGCTTTAAATTTAAAGTGGCCATGGCTGTCTGAAAGGGTATTAAAATCCATTTCGTGGACAAAAACATTGGCTCCGAGAATTGGTTGGGATTGTTCGTCAACAACAATTCCTTTTAAATATTGATTGGAAGAGGATTGTGAATTCCCATGATTAAAAACAAAAATGAAAATCACAGTCCATGCATATTTCAACATGTAATTTATGAATGTATGGTATTTAATGCTTTATACTACGTATTTGATGTAGAAAGCAATGGAGGACCACGAAGGAATTTGTTGGACCTTGTGTTGAGATGTGGTGATTCAAGAACATTTAGATTGAATTTTGTACTTAATTGAAATTCAGCTGCTCTAGATTCCCAATGAAAGGTAGGATTTGATTCGATTCCTTGTTGAAAGAACAAAAAACAATAATGGCAATCATCCGAATTAGCATGATGATGATCTTGGGTTTGACATTCCTTAAGCGAATCGTGATTGTGATCATGTCTGTGAATCACGATTAATACCATGGAAAGGAAAATAATACCAATCCAAAAGGTGGAAATTAATTGCTTTAATGGCCTAATCGTTGTAATCACGATGCAAATATAATTCAAATGCAATGATGTTGCAAATTAAATCAAACAAAGTTGCATTAAGATCTGGGATGGTATTGTGTTATTATGCTTTGTAGGTAATCTTTGTCAATGTGGGTATAGATTTCTGTTGTTGTAATGCTTTCATGCCCGAGCATATCTTGTACTGCCCTAAGATCAGCTCCACCTTCAACTAAATGTGAAGCAAAACTATGTCGGAAGGTATGCGGGCTAATTTCTTTTTCTAAACCAATCTTATTGGCTAAATCTTTAATAATAATGAAAATCATAACTCTAGAGAGGGGATTGCCTCTTCTATTCAAAAAGACAAAATCTTCTTTTCCAAATTTGATGACTTGCTGTACACGGACTTCTTCGAGATAAATTTTGAGAAATTTTATTGCCTGTTGCCCAATGGGGATTAATCTTTCTTTATTTCCTTTACCCTCAACTTTGATAAATTCAACATCCAGGAAGAGGTTTGAAATTTTGAGGTTACAGAGTTCAGATACACGGAGTCCGCATCCATAGAGTAATTCTAAGATTGCTTTATTTCGCATGCCCTCGGGCGTGGAAAGGTCAATTGCAGCGATTAATTGATCAATTTCCAGGATGCTTAATACCGACGGGATTTTTCGGGAAAGCCTAGGAGCCTCAATTAATTCGGCAGGGTTATTTAAGAATCCATGTTCGATTTGAAGAAATCCAAAGAAAGTTTTGATGCCGGATAAAAGTCTTGCTTGTGTATATTCAGAGATGGAGAATTCATTGATCCAGACAAGGAATTGCTGAATATCCGTTGTTTTGAATTGTTTCAATTCCAGGTCTTTTAATTCAGCAAAACTTTGAAGTTTTTGGACATCATTTAGATAGGCCAAGATACTATTTTCACTTAAGCCTCTTTCTAGCAATAAGTATCTTTTGAAATCCTTTTTAGTAAGTTCCCAATCCATCTGCTAAATATAGCTAAAACTTGTATTTGTAATTTATAATTTCTTTTAATGCTAAAATAATTTATTGTAGATTGGTCGAAAATATAAATATATAACCATTCAAGTAAATTATTTTTTGAGATTATGAACATATTAAAACCCTTGGCTTTAGCCTTTCTCTTGCCATTTACGGCCGAGATGGCGAATGCCTACGTACCTTCATCCCTAAACTCAGAAGCAAAAGTAGTATTGATGAATGACACCCTACAATGGGATGCGAAATTACCCTTTGACAAAGATGTGGTTAAAGGGAAGTTAGCAAATGGATTTCAATATTACATACGTAAAAATACCGAGCCCGAAAAGCGAGTTACTATGTATTTAGCGATAAAAGTAGGTTCTGTTTTGGAGGAAGAAAATCAGAAAGGCTTAGCTCACTTTTTGGAACATATGAATTTTAACGGATTGAAGCATTTTCCAAAGAATGATCTTATTGATTATTTGCAAAAAGCGGGAGTTCGTTTTGGTTCTGATTTAAATGCCTATACAAGTTTCGACGAAACAGTTTACCAATTACCTATACCATCTGATGATCCAGAGTTATTAAAGAATGGATTGCAGGTCATGCGTGATTGGGCACAGGATGCTATGTTGGATACGGATGAAATCAACAAAGAGCGTGGAATTATTATGGAAGAGATGCGTGGTGGCCGTGGAGCACAGCAGCGTATGCGCGATCAGTATATTAAAGTCATGTTAAATGGTTCACGGTATTCAGAACGTCTCCCAATAGGTACCGAAGATATCATTATGAATTTCGATCCGCAAGTAATACGTGATTTTCATAAAGACTGGTATCGTCCTGATTTGCAGTCTTTGATAATTGTCGGTGATATTGATCCCAAGCAAATGGAAGCTGAGATTAAGCGACTTTTTTCAGACATGAAAGTTCCGAAAACGATAAAACCAAGGAAGGAATATAAAGTTGATCTATTAAATAAGAACCAGTTCATCAAAGTTACGGATCCCGAAATGCCATATACTGTTGGACAAATCTTTATGAAGCATCCAGAAGAAAAAGTGGTTACGGTAAAGGATTATCGCAAGGATCTATTAAAAGATGTGTTCAATCAAATGATTAATGCCAGATTTAGTGAATTGGGACAATCTGCAAATCCTCCATTTATTCAAGGAGGAGTTGATATTTCAGGATTCCTGGGGGGATTGGATAATATGGGTGCCTTTTTTGTTTCAAAACCTGGTCAATTTGAGGAAGGATTTAAAGCAGTCGTTCGTGAAATGGACCGGTTTCAAAAGTTTGGATTTACAGAAACTGAATTTAAAAGAGCAATTTCGTCTATCGCCAAAAGTAATGAGACTTCATACACTGAACGGGATAAACGCAAATCAGACAGTTATGTGGATACTTATTTAAACAATTTCTTAAATGAAGGTCCTGCATTGAGCAATGAAGACAGATACTTAATAACGAAGCAATTGTTGCCGACATTGACTTTGAAAGAAGTTGAAGCAGTAGGAAAGCAATTTTATGTGGACACGAATAGGGATGTGTTGATTCTAGCCCCAGAAGCGGATAAGGATAAACTTCCGGATGAAGGAACTGTTAATACTTGGTTTGCGGATGTTGATAAGGAAGACCTGAAGGCTTATGATGATAAGGTTTCGGACCTACCTATGCTATCAAAAACACCTGTAAAAGGATCTATCAAATCAGAAAAATCTATTGATAAAATAGCTACAAAAGAGCTTGTTTTAAGTAATGGTGTTAAGGTTTTATTGAAGCCTACCAAGTTCAAGAATGATCAGATAATGATTAATGCTTATAGTCCAGGAGGTACTTCGCTTTATTCTGATGCAGATTATATGTCAGCATCTTTTGCAGGAAATTTGGTGAACAGTTCAGGAATAGGACAACTGAACACTGTAGAGTTGCAAAAAAGCTTAACAGGAAAAGATGTGAACATCAGCCCTTATATTTCTGAACGTTCCGAAGGATTAAGAGGTGCCACAGATAAAGAAAGCTTAAAGACTGCATTTGAGATGATTTACGGGTATTTCACAGAACCTAGAATTGAAGATGATATCTTTCAAAGCGTAATTAGTAAGCAGAAGGATATGATGGCAAATCGTGATAGCGATCCAAGTTTTGTCTACGGAGATGCAATTCAAAGGACCCTTTATGGAGACAATATCCGTCGAGTACCGTATTCACTTAAAGATTTGGATAAGGTAAATCAAGCTAGAGCATTAGAAATTTATAAAGATAGGTTCGCAGATGCTTCCGATTTTACTTTTGTAATTGTTGGTTCATTCACAGAAGATGAAATAAAACCATATTTGGAAGAATATTTAGCTGCCCTTCCAACAACAGGTCGCAAGGAATCAGGCAAGGATCTAAATTTATATGAGAAAAATAAAGGAATTGAGAAAGTAGTAAACAAAGGTAAAGAGGCGAAAGCAACGGTTCGATTAGCACTATACGGTGATTATAACTACAATGAGCAAGAGAACTTAAATACTTCAGCCTTAGAAACTATTCTTTCTAATAAATTACTGGAGCGCTTGCGTGAAGAAGAAAGTGGAGTATATGGTACAAGAGCAGGCTTCAATGGATCGAAATTTCCTAAAGAGCGGTATTCCTTTGCAATTGTATTTAGTACGAGTGTCGATAAATATCAATCTTTGATTAATTCAGCTTTAGATGAAATCAAGAAGATTAAAGCAAATGGTCCCTCACAAGTTGATATTGATAAATTCAAGATCGAAGAAAAGCGCCAATTGGAGCTGAACCTAAAAGAAAATGGTTTCTGGGCAGGTCAGATAATGGGGGCAGTACAAAATCAAACTGATCCTACCGAGGTGACACGTTATTTGGAAGATCTGGATAAAGTATCCATCGAATCGGTTAAGGCAGTAGCCAATAAATATTTGATAGAAGAGAATTTCTATAAATTTATTCTGTTACCGGATGGACAGGAGAAATAGGAAAAACAAATGCCCCTTTTTTCAGGGGCATTTGTTTTTTAGACATAAGACAAAAGACAGTAGACATAAGAGCCGGAATAGTTGGCAGATTTTAATTATTTTCTGTTCATTTTAAGGTATTTGTGAGAGAAGCAATCGTAACAATCTTCCCAGAGAACGAGAGTGCTATCTTGTCTACTGATAAATACCTTGCTAATGGTTTCATTGAGTTGCCATTCTTCTTTGTTGCTGAGCATTGATTTGGCTAATTGGAGTTGATAGGGTTGGGAATTAGTCAGTTCACCATTTTCATAATAGAATATGCTGTCGGCGGTAATTTGAAGGTGCTTAATGGTATTGGTAGATTCTGGAGTTTTCGTTATTCCTGCAAATCCACCCGATGTTTCCATCCATTGCCAATTTCCGACGATTTTTGGAGGTTTAGAACTTGTATGTTGAGATGCTCCGCAGGCAAGAAGGAAGGGTATGATCAGAAGTTGATTAAATTTTTTCATCAATAGTTTTATTAGCTCTTAATAAAAACGATAGAATATGTTAAATGTTTTCATATTGCTGTTTTAGATTGGGTTTTAGATGGAAAAGTCAGTCGATAAAAAAAAGCCGCATCTTACATTGAGATAAGATGCGGCTTTTTTTTATGATTATGAATGGGTTATTCGAACCAAGTAAGAACTTCTTCTTTGCTAGGCATACTAACCTCTAATTTCATTTTTTTACGCATTCCGCCTAAATCATTGAATACTTTATTTGGGTTAGCTTCCTTTAGTAATTCAATAGTCGTGAAGCCCATTTTTTGAAGAACAGGAACCCAAGCTTCAGGTATGCCTTGTTCAGTATAATCTGTAACTGATGCTACTTTTGCGACTTTTTCAGGGCGCATTTGAGGGAAGAAAAGAACTTCTTGGATGGATGGATTGTCCGTCAAGAACATAATTAATCTGTCCATTCCAATTCCTAATCCTGAAGTAGGAGGCATGCCATATTCCAAGGCACGTAAGAAGTCTTGGTCAATGAACATCGCTTCATCATCACCTTTTTCAGAAAGCTTTAACTGCTGCTCAAAACGCTCTCTTTGATCGATAGGGTCATTTAATTCAGAATAAGCATTAGCTATTTCTTTACCACAAACCATTAACTCAAAACGTTCTGTTAATTCTGGGTGATCTCTATGTTTTTTTGTCAAAGGAGACATCTCAATAGGATAGTCGGTAATGAAAGTAGGTTGGATAAAGTTTCCTTCACATTTTTCTCCGAAAATTTCATCAATAAGTTTTCCCTTACCCATTGTTTCATTCACAGGGATTCCCATTCCTTTAGCGGCCTCACGGATTTCATCTTCAGATTTTCCAGTAATATCAAATCCTGTAAACTGTTTGATAGCATCGGTCATGCTTATCCGCGGATAAGGAGCCTTAAAGTCAACCTGATGTTCAGCAAAAGTTGCATTTGTCGTTCCATTAACAGCAATAGAACAATGTTCTAAAAGATTTTCTGTAAATTCCATCATCCAGTTATAATCTTTATAAGCAACGTAGATTTCCATTGCCGTAAATTCTGGATTATGGGTTCTGTCCATTCCTTCGTTTCTGAAGTTTTTTGAAAATTCATAAACTCCATCGAATCCACCGACGATCAATCTTTTTAGATATAGTTCGTTGGCAATCCTCAAGTACAATGGGATATCCAAGGCATTATGATGTGTAATAAACGGACGTGCAGCAGCACCACCAGGGATAGCCTGTAAGATTGGAGTTTCCACTTCCATATACCCAGCGTTGTTAAAGTATTCACGCATTGCGTTGTATAATTTAGTACGCTTTACAAAGATGTCTTTGTTTTGGGAATTTACGATAAGATCGACATAACGCATTCTGTACCTTTGCTCAGGATCAGTAAATGCGTCAAATGTTTTACCATCGGCTTCTTTAACGATAGGGAGAGGTCTTAACGCTTTAGTAAGGATTTTTAAAGTTTGGACATGAATACTGATTTCACCAGTTTGAGTTGTAAAAACAAAACCGGTAATTCCGATAATATCACCTATATCCAATAATTTTTTAAATACCGTATTATATAAGGTCTTATCTTCGGTAGGACAAATGTCATCACGCTTTACATAGGCCTGAATACGTCCAGTAGAGTCTTGCAATTCAAGGAAAGAAGCACTTCCCATCACCCGGCGGCTCATGATACGTCCTGCGAAACTGATGTTCTTATAATTTATTTTATCTCTTTCGTAGTTTTCTAAAATATCTTCAGCCGTAGCATTTACCTTAAATTCTTCAGCAGGGAAGGGGTCAATGCCTAGGTCGATTAAGGCTTTCAGATTTAGCCTTCTTTGTTGTTCTTGTTCAGATAATCCGATGCTCATTTTTCGTACAACTTATAATGTGATGCAAAAGTATGAAATTAGAACTATTTAATGATGTGAATACAGAAAAAAGGCTTTTATTTGATAGGATTTGTTTACTTTTGTTGATCTATCGAAGAATTTCTTTGGACAAGTATTTGCTGAATAACAGTCAAGTAAAACTTATTCACAGGTGTGGAAATGAAATTATCGTTGTTTTTTGTATTTGAATGAAAAATAAATTATCTTTGCACCTCAATTGTTGAATT
>JBEBTR010000158.1:0-7435 GCA_040393725.1 Sphingobacterium endophyticum
CTTTCTCAACCTTCTTGAAAAACCACAAATTTATGGCCTTTAATCAAAGCTTTATACTTTCAAAATGTGAAATTCACTCTTCCAGTTTAAACCCATAAAAACTACTTATAATAAATCTGTATAAAACAATTAAACACTAGTAATCAGTTATATATCTTTTTAAAAATTACAGGACAGCACAGGATGCATTAACTTTTAATTACCTATATCTTTAAATTAAATCGAAATAAACCTGATAATTAATCAAACTAAATTAATTCTAACCATTAAATTTTAGAAGAAAAAGGCAACCCAAATTACCAAAACTTATAATCAAATTTCAGCCGAAAGATCTTTATGATTTTTCAGTACAAATTATCACTGTACAACTTTCTGTATAAGGAACCTTATTGACTGATTATTAATTATAGATTAATATATTTTTCTAATTATAAATTTCAACCTCGACTATTGATAAGCCTATATCAATAATCTCCAATTAAAACCAAAAAAAACAAATTATGGCAAAAACTAAGTTTCATTTTTTGAAGTTCACGCTTTTTATTTGCTTTTCCCTATCACTTCAGACCATGGTCTATGGTCAAACCACCAAAGTGACGGGAAATGTCAAAGATCGTGATGTAAATTTATCTGGAGTTTCAATCCAAGTGAAGGGAGTTACTTCACGAGGGACCCAAACTGACCCCAACGGAAATTTCATTATCGAACTGGACAGGATCCCCAGTACCCTTGTATTTAGTATGGTTGGGTACTTAAGTCAGGAGGTTCCTGTTGAGGATGCCCTGACCATAAATATCCGGATGCAGGTAGACTCAAGTTCCTTGGAGGAGGTTGTTGTAGTAGGATATGGGACACAGAAGAAAACCGAAGTTGTTGGGTCCGTAACATCGGTAAAACCGAAAGACCTAAAAATTCCCGCCAGCAACCTTACTGCTGCATTCGCTGGTAATGTGGCCGGTATGATCGCTTACCAAAGAAGCGGAGAACCCGGCGCTGATAATGCTGATTTCTTCGTTAGGGGGATTACTACATTCGGGGCCAACACAAAGCCTTTAATCCTGATCGACAACATCGAGTTAACAACTACGGATCTAGCAAGGTTACAACCCGATGATATCGAGAGCTTCTCGATTATGAAGGATGCCACTGCGACTGCTCTATACGGAGCACGTGGAGCTAATGGTGTTATTTTGGTAACCACTAAAAGGGGGGTTGAAGGGCCAGCAAAAATCTCCTTTCGTTCTGAAATGTCCATGAACCAACCTACCCAAAATATAGAACTTGCCGACCCCATTACTTACATGAAACTTCATAATGAGTCGGTTCTGACAAGAAATCCATTGGGAGATCTTCCTTACAGCCAAGATAAGATAGAAAATACTCTAAAACCAGGCTCTAATGAATACATATACCCCGCCAATGATTGGTATAAAATGCTATTTAATGATTATGCCACCTCACAACGAGGGAACCTAAGTGTTACGGGTGGTGGAAAAGTAGCACGATACTTTGTTTCAACGGCCTTTTCAAATGATAACGGAATCTTAAAGGTCGACAAAAGGAATAGTTTCAACAACAACATCGATTTTAAAAACTATACCCTAAGAGCCAATGTCGATATCAACATTACTGAAAAAACACAATTAGCTGTCAGGCTTTCTGGGAATTTTGATGACTATACGGGTCCAAATATTTCTGGTCAGGACATGTATAACTATGTCATGCACTCGAATCCAGTGATGTTCCCAGCATATTATCCTATTGACGAAGACTTTCACTATGTCAAACACATCATGTTCGGCAACTATCAAGGGAACTATAGAAACCCCTATGCGGAGATGGTCAGAGGATATACCGATAGAACCAGATCCCAAATGCTGGCAAGTGTAGAACTAAATCAGAACTTGGATTTTGTTGTCCCCGGATTAAAATTCATGACCATGCTTAATTTATCCAGGTTGTCAGAGTATTTCGTAAATCGGGCCTACAATCCTTATTGGTATCAACTCCGTGGGAACTATGATGCATTTACAGGAGAATACCACTTAGAACGCTTCAATGAAAATGGAACTGAATACCTAGATTACCGCGAAGGTCCTAAAACGGTAGATGCAACAACCTATTCTGAATCACGATTAAACTATAACAATGTATTTGGGAAGCACGGGGTCAGTGGCTTGCTGGTATTTACAACTAGGCAATGGATTGCAGCAAACCAAGGAAATCTACAACTTTCATTACCTTCTAGAAACGTAGGTTTGGCAGGCCGTTCGACTTATAACTACGACAATAAATACTTCTTTGAATTCAACTTTGGTTACAACGGTTCCGAGCGATTTGCCAAAAACAATCGCTGGGGTTTCTTTCCTTCAGCAGGGGTTGCCTGGGTAGTATCTAACGAGCACTTCTTTGAAAAATATAAATCCGCAATTCATAATTTAAAGCTTAGATATACCTATGGATTAGTTGGGAATGATCAAATCGGAGATCGCTATGACAGATTCTTCTATTTGTCCCAAGTGAATATGCAAGACGGAGATAGAGGGAGTTATTTTGGGGAAAACTTAGACAAAGGAGGTCCAGGTATCCGGATTAATAGATATGCAAATGAAGCCATTACTTGGGAAAATTCCACAAAACAGAATGTGGCAATAGAGCTGGGACTATTCAATAAGGCAAATATCATCGCAGAATACTTTACTGAACATCGTAGAGATATTTTAATGACCAGAGCAGCCATCCCTTCCACAATGGGATTACAAGCCCCTATACGTGCAAATGTTGGTGAGGCCACAGCCAGAGGCATTGATATCCAATCGGATTATACTCACAACATAAATGAGCATTTATGGTTATCTGCTAGAGCAAATTTCACCTATTCCACCAGTAAATTCAAAACCTATGAAGAGCCTGATTATAAAGATCCGTATAGGTCCAGGGTTGGTCATTCATTGACCCAAAATTGGGGTTATATTGCTGAGCGACTATTCCTAGATGATGCTGAAGCCAACAACTCTCCAGTTCAAACTTTTGGTGGTCAATACGGTGGTGGAGACATCAAATATTTAGATGTGAATAAAGATGGACAAATAACCTCTGCGGACCAAGTGCCAATTGGCAATCCTACGTCCCCAGAAATAATTTATGGATTTGGTACTTCTGTTGGATATAGGGGTTTCGACCTATCTGTGTTTTTCCAAGGTTTGGCAAATGAATCTTTTTGGATAGACCCTGTAAAAACATCACCTTTTCAGGATCAGACACAATTATTAAAAGCTTATGCCGAATCCCATTGGTCTGAAGACAACCAAAATATGTATGCTTTATGGCCTAGATTGAGCAGCAACTTAGTAAACAATAACATCCAATCCAGTACTTGGTTTATGCGTGACGGAACTTTCCTGCGTCTAAAACAGGCTGAAATTGGATACACAATTCCAGGAAAGTGGAAGGAAAGAATTCATCTCAATAATTTTAGAATATATCTGAGCGGAACAAACTTACTAATGTTCAGCAAATTCAAATTATGGGATGTTGAAATGGGTGGAAATGGACTAGGTTATCCACTGCAAAAGGTATTTAACCTAGGAATTAACTTATCCTTTAACTAATGATCCTTTAGTATATGAAAACTATTAACAATTACATAAAATTAAAATTTGTCCTATTTATTTCATTGATAACTATTTCAACATCATGCAATAAATACTTAGACATTGTTCCAGATGATGGTCTTGCAACATTGGAGAGCGCATTTACTTTAAGATCTACAGCGATTAGGTACCTATACACTTGCTATGGATTTATGACTTCCGAAGGTAACCTTGATGGCGACCATGGATATATGTCTGGTGATGAATTATGGTCGGTAGTCGATCGCCGGGAAAGCCAGGGAGTTTGGAATGGCCTTATGTTTAACATGGCTCGAGGATTTCAAACTGCCTCAAATCCTTATGGTGATGACTGGTCGGGTATATATGAAGGAATTCGTGCTTGCAACATCATGCTTGAAAACATTGACAAGGTGCCTGATTTACCTGAATGGGAAAAAATTCAATGGATTGGGGAGACAAAATTCCTGAAAGCCTATTACCACTTTCATCTATTAAAAAAATGGGGACCCATTCCGTTGGTTAGAGAAAATTTATCTATCAATGCTAGTTTGGATGAAATCAGGGTCTTTCGTCAACCTATCGACGAAGGCTTTGATTATGTCATTCAATTAATGAATGAAGCTATGCCCAATTTGCCATTAAAGGTTCAAAGTAGGGATGAACTCGGAAGAATCACCAGACCAATTGCCGCTTCAATGAAAGCAAAGATCATGGTGTATGCTGCTAGTCCATTATTCAACAACAATAAAGACCAAGCAAACCTAATCGACAAGAATGGAACCAAACTCTTTAAAACTGACAAATCTCCTGCAGAGGTAAAGAAAAGATGGGAAGAAGCGGTAATAGCCTGTAGAGAAGCTATTAAGATCTGCGATGAGGCAAGCCATATCCTTTACACCCATCAAGGAAGAGTACGTGTAAATGACACCATAAAACTTCAATTGGATATCAGAAATGCCATAACTGAGAAATGGAACTCAGAGGTTATTTGGGCCAATGTACATACCTCTCTAGGAGCCAACAGAAATTTACAGTTAGCATCTTCCCCCAACTTACAATGGGAACAGTATCCGGATATGCCAAGCTTATACAACCATATCCAACCCCCTTTAAAAATTGTTGATCAATTTTATACAAATCATGGTATTCCTATTCAAAACGATTTGGAATGGTTAAGAAAAAATCCTTTGGCCCTTAGAGCAGGTGCAGAAAAAGATCGTTGGTACATACGCCCAGGATACGTTACGGCAGAGATGAATTACAACAGAGAACCCAGGTTTTACGCATGGTTAGGATTCGATGGCGGCCAGTGGTACGGTCAAAAACCAGAAGTAAATGACCCCATCCCCGCAGACATGTTCTGGGTAGCCAGCCGCGTCGGTGGAAATCAACAGAAAAAAGGCCATGATTGGGGACCTGTCTCTGGCTATTATCTGAAAAAAGTAATCCATTATCAAAATCGCCAATCATCTGCAACCGGTTATGATGCCATTACCTATCCTTGGCCATTGCTCAGAGTGGCTGATTTATATTTACTATACGCCGAAGCAATCAATGAATCGGAAGGTCCTTCGGGGGCAAATAGTGGAGACTTATTTAAATACATGGACTTAGTTCGTGAAAGAGCTGGTCTTCCTGGGGTAAAGGAAGCGTGGGATAAATATTCAAACAGTCCTAGAAGATATGCCAATCAACAAAATATGAGGGAGATTATTCAAAGAGAGAGACTTATTGAGCTAGCCTTCGAAAGTAACCGCTATTGGGATATAAGAAGATGGAAAACCGCTCCTGCTGAATATGAAAAAGGTATGTATGGCTTTAAGGTTACTGCCAGCAGACCTGAAGAATATTATCAAAAGATTTTGATGACCACACAAAAATTCTCAAGCAGAGATTATTTCTGGCCAATCCAAATTTCATTGATCGAACAAAATCCTAACCTAATTCAAAACATTGGATGGTAATTAATCTGAATTCTAAAGCTATGAAAAGAATAATATATAGTATGATAATACTTTTTGCACTTATTATAGGATGTAAAGAGGAAGGGAGACTAGATTATATTGATGGTCAGGTCGCTACTCCATCGTCAGTAGAGATCAAGGGTGTCCGAAATACCTCCGGCGGTGCAATAATCACATATAAAGTACCAGCAGACCCCAATCTTTTGGGCGTAAAAGCGGTGTATACTAGAAATGGAAAAACGGTAGAGACCAAAGGTTCAATCTATGTGGATACCCTAAGGGTTGAAGGTTTTGGAAGTTCTGCCGAACAAAAAATTGAACTATTTGGAATTGGCAGAAATGAAAAACTATCAGCACCCGTTTCAGTAACAATTAACCCACTTCCTCCTCCTGTCCAAGTTGTAAAATTTGATGTTGAAGCCGGATTTGGTGGTGTTGTGTTAGGTATTGATGAAAATAAAACAAATGCAGATTTATCCTTGATCCTTTTAGCTGACACCTTGGGAAATGGAACATTCTTGGACATCCAGACCTTCCACACTAAATCGGGAAAGATAAAATTCTCGCGCAGGGGATTAAAAATAAAACCTACAAAATTCGGAATGTACCTGAGAGACCGATGGAATAACGTATCTGACACCATTTATCGAACACTTACACCAGTTGAGGAAGTCAGAATTCCTAGTGAATTATTTAGAAACGCTGCCTTACCAACAGATTATTTCTTGACTGCCGAAAACAACTCCGGATATCGTTTAGAGCAACTGTGGTTAGGCGCTGACGCTTCAACGGCAGGTGATTTCTATGCGACCTCTCACAGTGCTCCCATTCCGCAATGGTTTACCATTGAGCTCGGCCAAAAGGTTTCTATAAGTAGGATACAAAAGTGGCCACGTCAGGGATATGAATTATATTCTAGTACTGCACCGAGAACTTTTGAGGTTTGGGGAAGTGACAATCCAAATCCAGATGGCAGTTTCGACAATAGCTGGTTTTTGATTGGCGAGTTTGAACAATTCAAACCTTCTGGATATGGTGAAGGTAGAGAAGTAGGACCTGTAACCGCAGAGGATGAAGATTATTGGTACAATAAAACAGAGTTTGATGTAGTACCAAGTGAAAGTGCAACGGATCCATATCGACCAGTAACGCATATCAGGATTAGAGTTACCTCTACATTCCAAACGTATGGTACCGAAACCAGTAGGAGTCAAGTTATCATTGCTCAATTAGCATTTTGGGGACAAATAAAGAAATAATAAGCATGAAAAAACATATTTTATATTTGATATTAATTCTATCAGCATTATCCTCTTGTAAAGAAATGGATAGTGAATACAGAGAATTTATAGTTCCTAATGGCTATACATACCCTCAAAGAGCTGATTCATTAAAAATTTATCCCGGATTCAACAAATTGAGGTTGGTTTGGCGAACACCAAAATCGCCGACTGTCAAATACGCCATGGTCTATTGGAATAACTACAATGACTCTTTAAAAGTGGAGTGGAAAGATAATCAGGATAGTATAATTGTTGATATTCCGAAATTATCCGAGACATCCTATACCTTTTTCATCAAAAATTATGATGAATTCGGAAACATTTCCCTCCCAGTTGATGGAACAGGAACTCCCTACGGTGATAATTATCTATTGGGGGCAACTGATAGAACATACATTTTGGCAACTAGGGATACTAATAAAAAAGGTACAATAAGTTGGGGGGCTAAGACAACAGATTTAGTATATACAGAGGTCCGGTATACCAATGGTTCTGGAACAAAGAAAACTGTAAGAGTTGATTACGATCAGGACAGAATGACTTATCCTGACATTATGCCTGGAGAACTCTTTGA
>JBEBTR010000159.1:0-7381 GCA_040393725.1 Sphingobacterium endophyticum
ATAATTTTAACAGGTAAGTTGTACTGCTTGATTGTAGCAAGATCGCCTGTCATCATTGATAAACCTCCATCTCCGCACATAGCGATGACCTGTCTTTCAGGATGCGCCAAAGCAGCTCCAATAGCCATAGGCATAGCATTAGCCATACTACCATGGTTAAAAGATCCTAAAAGTTTACGGTCGCCCGTTTGATGAATATATCTTGCTCCCCAGACACAAGTCATTCCAGTATCCACTGTGAAAATGGCATTTGGACTAGCATAGGTATTGATAACGTCAGCCACAAATTCTGGTTGAATTGCATTTTCAGAACCGTTGTCCTGAACATATTGATGTAGGTTTTCCTCAACTTTTTTATAGAATTTATCAAAGGAATCCAAAAATGCAGTATCCTCACATCCATTTAATAATGGCAATAATGCTTTAATGGTTTCTTTAATATCTCCAACCGCTCCGATGTCTAATTTGCACCTCCGTCCAAGTCTTTCTTCTGATGTGTCGATTTGAATAATTTTATTATCCTGTGGCATAAATTCATCATAGGGCATATCTGTCCCCAATAAAACAAGAACCTCGGCTTCTTTCATTGCTTGGTAACAAGAAGGAATGCCTAATAATCCGGTCATTCCAATATCAAATGGTGATTCTAATTGGGCATTCATTTTTCCCCGAAAACTATATCCTACCGGAGATTTAAGCTTGAGGGCCAACTGTCGTAATTCTTCCCTTGCTCCAATTGCACCTATACCTGCATACAGTGTGATTTTCTTTGCTTTATTGATGAGGTCTGCAATATGCTGTAGCTCATTGTCATTGGGTCTGATAATAGGTTTACATCGAAATATTTGGGTTGAGGTAATTGATTCTTTGGCTTTAAGCTCCGATACATCTCCAGGGAGTCCAATCACGCTAACAGCTTTATTAGAAATTGCATGTTGTATAGCAGATTGTATGATTCTTGGAGCTTGTTCCGCTGTAGTAATTAGCTGATTATAAGAACTGCAGTCATCGAACAACTTGTATGTATTTGTTTCCTGAAAATAGTCCAGTCCCATTTGGTGAGTTGGAATAGTAGAGGCAATGACTATTAAAGGGACATGCGCTCTGTGGGCTTCATAAACACCATTAATTAAGTGTACATGTCCAGGTCCGCAGCTACCGGCGCAGCAAGCTAATCCATCTAATTCAGCTTCTGCAGTGGCAGCATATGCACCCGCTTCCTCATGACGGACATGAATCCATTTCATTCGTCCGTCTTTCATGACGGCTTCATTAAAATAATTTAAACTATCTCCAGTAACGGCATAAACGCGCTTTACCCCAGCTTCTACAAGCATTTCAACTAATTGTTCTGCTACAATTTGAGCCATATTTTTCGTTTTAAATGGTAAACAATTAAACAACAGATTATAAGGATATTAGTTTCGACAAATTGTAAAAGATAAGTTTATCGTATGGGTTAGAATAAAAAGAAAAAGCGGCTTTTAGGCCGCTTTCGTATTAAGATTTTTGAATTGTAGACTTTTAAAATTTGTAAGTGACACCAGCGCCTAAAATTTGTCTTACTTGTAATCCAGGGCCTTTGGTTCCGTCTGATTTAGGGACATTTACGTTGTCATCATAAATAAGCTGTACGGCAGCATTGACTGTGATGAATTTATTAACAGCCAAATTAAGATTTGCCAAATAATCAACATCCACATTTTGAGGATCTTCAAGGTAGTTGGAATACAATTTTAAAATATTTTCTAGAGATATGTTTTCCATAAGTCCAACTTTATAATAAGCATCTAATGCAGCTCCGAATTCATTTCTAGAGAACTTATCTGGATCAACGCCATAATCTTCCCTCACACTTTCTGCGCCTACCATGATAAAGCGAGCTGAAGCAGGAGAGATGTTAATTTTAAAGTTATCAGACTCTTTATATGCAATACCTGGACCGAAGCTTAAGTATGCAGGAGCAAAGGGAGCAGAGAGTTTTCTACCTCTTACATTGTTGTTGTATTCGTAACCATTTGCAAATTGGGTGTTGAAATTCAAGAAGAAAGTATAAAGCCATTTTTCAGCAGCTTGATAACCCAATAAACTGTTGATGGCAAATCGGTCATCGTTTTTACGCCAGTCAGTTTCCTTTTGGTAGGTTTGACCATAAGCCGCCAACAACTTGTTATCCCAGCTCCATTTATCTTTTTTGTAATTGAAATCATAGTTTAGGATAATGTTACCAGCAAGAGAGTTCACACCACCAGCTGCCCAATTTGAGAAGGAAGATTGATTAATTAAAAAGGTGTTTTCACCTTTGATTGTCCAAGTTTTAGTGGTGTCAATTTGAACGATTTCCACCTCTTCATTTTCTTGAGCCGATACATTTAAACTAAAGATAGATACAGCAGATAAAAAAGCAATTTTTAATACTTTCATTTTTTTAACGTTTAAGTTATTTGAATAGTTCTGAAATTTGAGGGGGCTAAATTATTAATTCTGTAGTTTATCCCAAGTTTGTTGCAGAGCCATCTTTACTAAATATCCAAAAATATGGCTAATTTATATGCCTAAATGTGCTTCAAATAGCCTATATCGAAGATATATTCATTTTGCTTATTCATTTAAATTTTAATTGGATTATAGTGACTTTTGTAACTTTTTAACAAATATTTATTGTTAATGGAATAATTTTTTAAAAAGGTAATAAAAGCAGAAGCGAGTAAGAAATTGAACGTTAATTGATTATTAAACTTTATTAACGGTAATTGCTAGGTTAGAATGTGGAATCAAATTTGTACTGCAAGTAAAAAAATTTTTAAAAATGGTAATTGCAGTAGATTTTGACGGTACAATTGTAGAGCATAGATATCCAAGAATTGGGAAGCCCATTCCTTTTGCGATTGATATATTGAAGCAGCTACAAAACGAGCACCATATACTCATTTTATGGACCGTACGAGAAGGCGATTTGCTGCAAGATGCGATAGATTACTGTGCCCAACAAGGATTAGTATTCTATGCACACAATTCGAATTTTCCTGATGAAGATCGAGCTGCAGGTTCAAGAAAACTAACCGCAGATTTATTTATCGATGATAGGAATTTTGGAGGTCTTCCCGATTGGGGTATCATTTACAGGGGTATCCATAAAGGATTAGGACATGATTTAAAATTTAATGAAGAAGATGTGTATGCTAATGGAACAAGTACACGTAAATTATCGGTCTGGCGAAAAATATTCAAATAAATTGTTTAATAAAAAGAAAACAACTAAATTTAAAGAGTAAAATATTAATTATAAAAAATAAACCATTGTTAACACGTAATTTCATGTTGATTCATGTATAAAAGACGCAAAAAAAGATGTTTTGCTGCCAAAAATAGTGAATCCTCAAGAAATTCGATATTATCCAAAGAACGAAAAATATATTCAATAATAGATGTTTACGCATTTAAATAGTGCTGTAAGGTTTGGGCTACAAAATGAGAAATATAAGGGTTTCGTAGTTCAAATCAGTCGTTTGCGCTTCATTAATGTGTTAAATTTGTTCCTGTCAAAGTAATCGAAACAACAATAAAAATAGATTGCTAAATAGTTGTTAAACGCTATTAACAAATAATCTATTTCAAAAACAATTTCAATGGAGTTTATTATTCTACTGGTTCCTTTTCTAATAGCCATCTTACTTGGGAAGATCATTATCCCATATATTATGCTTATTACATACCGGAAACGTCTTTTTGATCCAGTGGATGCGAGGAAGGTTCACCAGAGCATCATCCCCAGATTGGGAGGTGTAGCTTTTGTTCCCATTCAATGTTGTTTGTTAGCAATTACGGTTGTTCTCGTATATAAGACTAATTTTGTCAATTTAGGAATTGTTACGTGGGAAGTTTTTCCCATGTTTATCATGTTGATCTGTGGTTTGGTCATACTTTACATCATAGGAATTGCGGATGATTTAATTGGTGTAAGTTACAAATGGAAATTTGTTGCCCAAATACTCGTTGCGAGTTTATTTCCTTTAGCAGGTTTATGGATAAACGATCTGTACGGTTTGTTGTTTTTAACATATTTACCGGCCTGGGCAGGGATTCCATTAACAATTTTTGCAGTCGTATTGGTTATCAATGCGGTGAATTTAATTGATGGTTTAGATGGTCTATGTTCAGGATTAGTAGGGGTAGGCTGTTTGGTGTTGGGGACTTTATTTGCTTACTATCAAGCCTGGATACATGCATTGCTAGCCTTTATTACCACAGGAATATTGATTTCATTCTTCTATTATAATGTTTTTGGTGCATCAAAGCGTAGAAGAAGAATTTTTATGGGCGATACGGGAAGTATGACATTGGGTTATACGATGGCATTTTTAACGATCAGTTTTGCGATGAACAATCAGAGTATAAAACCTTTCTCAGAAGGTGCGATTGTTGTTGCGTTTTCTACGTTGATTGTACCGATTTTTGATGTTGCAAGGGTCATATTTATTCGATGGTATAAAGGATTGCCATTATTTAAAGCCGATCGTAGCCATTTACATCATAAATTACTTCGAGCAGGATTATCCCATAAAAGTGCTATGATGAGTATCATAGGTCTATCCTTGTTTTTTTGTGCATTTAATATCATCATGGTTCAATTCATTAGCAATAATGTTGTTGTTATTTTAGATTTTGCATTATGGTTTTCGTTTACATTGATTTTTAATTATTTTGTAAATAAGCGCAATGCAAAAATTTCAACTGCTGAAATTGAGGTGATCGAGTCTACAATCGAAATAAAAAGTACAGTGGAAACTCAGGCTATTGAAGGTAAAAAAAACGAAACCAAGCGTGATGTTTCAGTAACAATGATGAATAAATATAACTATTAATCTATAAATGAACATAGCTGTAATCGGGGGTTCAGGTTTTGTTGGTACAAAACTAATTAGTAACCTGAAAGAAACTCCATCCTTAAACCTAGTCAATATTGACAGACAACAAAGTTCAACCTATCCTCAACTCACCAAAATTGCAAATGTACTTGATAAGCAGAAGCTGAATGAGCTATTGAAGGGCCAAGATGTTGTAATACTTCTTGCCGCAGAGCATAGAGATGATGTTAGTCCAACCTCTTTGTATTATGATGTGAATGTTCAGGGTATGCGGAATACACTGGAGGCTATGGAGTTAAATTCAGTATCCAGGATTATATTTACGAGTTCAGTAGCAGTTTATGGGTTGGATAAAGACAATCCAGATGAATCCTTTCCAGTTGATGCGTTTAATCATTATGGAAAGAGTAAGTGGGAAGCTGAGCAAGTTCTTCAGGAATGGTATAAAACTCACTCAGATTGGAATATTAATATTGTGAGGCCTACTGTTATTTTTGGTGAAGGAAATAGAGGGAATGTTTTCAATTTATTAAATCAGATTGCTTCTGGAAAGTTTATGATGATCGGAGATGGGAAAAATCAAAAATCGATGTCCTATGTCGGGAATGTTGTTTCTTTTCTTGAGTTTTTGATTCAGCATAAGCGTGAAGGCTACAACGTTTATAATTATGTTGATAAACCAGATTTTACGACGAATGATTTAGTTTATCATACGGGAGAGATACTTGGGAAGAAGATCCCAACGACACATATTCCATATTGGTTAGGCATGTTAGGCGGATATGGTTTTGACGTATTGGCATTTTTGACGCGGAAGAAGTTAACGATAAGCTCAGTTAGGGTTAAGAAATTCTGTGCGGTTACAAAATATGATTCCACAAAAGCGATGTCTTCAGGTTTTGTTCCACCGTACTCGATGGAAGAGGGATTGAGAAGGATGTTGAATGCTGAGTTTGGTAAGTAATATAAAATTAGGTTTTTTATATTATTAATTAGGATATTGTAGACAATGGGTCTTAAAGAACAAGCTGCGAAAGGAGTTTTCTGGATTTTTGCGGAACAATTTGGTTCACAGTTAATTGGGTTTGTAATTAATCTGGTTTTGGCCAGGGTTTTAATGCCTTCAGACTTTGGTACGATTGCCTTATATGGTGTGATTATGGCGATTGCATCAGTTTTGATCAATGGGGGGCTGACCAATAGCTTAATTAGAACTCAAAATGTTGACCATAAAGATATGTCTACGGTATTTTGGTTTAATTTTGGGGTAAGTCTTATCCTTTATGCCATTATTTACTTTATTGCTCCATTAGTTTCAGCTTTCTATAATATCGAAGTTTTAACTCCCTTAATGCGTACATATGCATTGATATTGATTATTGATTCCTTTGCTGCAGTTCAAGCAACTAAAGTTGTGAAAGAAATGCAGTTTCAAACGGCATTTAAAATTCAATTACCTTCTATGCTTGTTGGGGGGGCTTCAGGTATTTATTTTGCAACGCATGGTTATGGTGTTTGGTCCCTTATTTATTCATCGTTGATTCAAAACTTTGTTTATACCGTCCAATATTGGTTTTATAGTGATTGGAGACCATCATTTATTTTTGATAAGGAGAAATTTAAATATCATTTTTCATTTGGAATAAAATTGACAGCGTCTTCCTTATTGGATACCATATTTAATAACCTGTATAATATTATTATTGGTAAGAAGTTTTCGACTGAGGATCTTGGATACTACAATAGAGCAGATTCCCTAAAGCAATTACCGATAACAAATATTGCGGGTGCATTAAACCGAGTGACATTTCCCTTATTTTCAAAACTTGCCCACGATGATGAAGCATTAAAAAGATACTATCAGAATATCATTCAAGTCGTTATTTTTTTAATTGCTCCACTTTCTGTTATGATGGTTGTTTTAGCGGAGCCATTGATCCGATTTTTATTAACTGAAAAGTGGTTGCCTTCCGTACCATATTTTAAGATCTTATCCATTGCAGGAATTTTTTATCCGATCCATGTTTATAATCTAAATATTCTACAGGCTAAAGGCAGATCAGATCTGTTTTTAAAAATTGAAGTAATAAAAAAGATCATAACCGTTGTCATCATTATCATATCATTGAGATTTGGAATGATGGGTTTAGTTTGGGGAGGGGTTGTAATTAATATTATTTCTGTATTTATCAATACTCATTACACGACAAGGTTTATAAATTACCCGATATTAAGTCAATTTGCTGATTTATTTCCTAGTATTTTACGGGCTTTGATAATCGGATTTATAATTTATCTAATAGACCATTATTTTCTTATAAATAACATTGATTTAATTAGGTTGTTAGTTGGTGTTTTCTTATATTTATGCATCTATTTTGGAACGGCTTATCTAATGAAGACAAAAGAATTGTCGGTTCTTTTCGATTTAATAAAAGGTAGTCGTAAGAAAACGGAAACATAATATGACTTTATGCGCGTTAAATTAACCAAAAAGGATGTTGTTTGGAGTT
>JBEBTR010000160.1:0-7346 GCA_040393725.1 Sphingobacterium endophyticum
CTCAATTCCTGAATCTTGTCATAGGTTTCATAACTTGATACCACGACTTTGTCACCAGGTTTCAATCCGTTCAATACTTCATAATATTCAGGATTTTGCCTTCCTAATTGTATATCGGTTCTATAAGCTGTATTACCATCTTTGTCTAGCTTAAAGATCCAATTACCAGCAGTTTGTTGATAGAATCCCCCTTTAGCAAGTAATATAGCTTTGGTTTCATCACTCAATGCCAAGCGGATTGTTAAAGTTTGGCCACGGCGTATACCTTGTGGTACTTCGCCAACAAATTCCATATCTACTTGAAATCTTCCGTCTTTTACCTGGGTATAGACCTTCTTAATTTTCAGTTCATAGGATTTGCTTCCGATTGTAAATTGGCCTTTAAGATCTGGGAAGATCCTGTTGATATAATGTTCATCAATATCCGCGCGGACCTTAAATCCAGTCAACACGTCTATTTGACCTAATCTTTCACCTGGGTTTTTATTTTGACCTACCTCAGCATCGAATGAGGTCAATTGACCATCCACCGGTGCACGAAGGATCAAATCACCGACCTTCTTACGCATTAATTCCAATGCTTCCTGAGTTCGTTGGTAAGTTTTACGGTCTTGACTTAATTTCTGAGCATTTGATACTTCATCTTGTTTTAGGATTTGTTGCGTTAATCCAATACGTTCTTTTTGATACTTATAATCATTAAGAGATTTTTCATATTCTTGAGTACCGATTGCTTTTTCGGCCAGAAGTTTTTTATTAAGATTATACACACGTTCAGCTTCACGGAATGCAGATTCAACTTCAGCCATTTGATTTTTGTTGGATATGGATGCTTGCTGAGCATTTGTTTGTGCAATCTGTGCTTGGGTTAATAAGTTCAGTACCTGAGTTTCATTTTGTACTAGATTCAATTCCATATCGGTATTGGAAAGACGCATAATTGGGTCACCTTTATGAAGGTGTGCGCCATCCTCCACATACTTTTCTTCGACCCTTCCTCCTACAGATGCATCTAGGTATATACTGCTAATGGGCATTACCGATCCATTAATTGGAATAAATTCTTGGAAGGTATCTTCCTTAACTTCGAAGATTGAAATACGCTCTGCATCTACGTTCAGTTTGCTATTTCCGCTCGTATAATAATAACTAGCACCAATCAGGGCAACAATGCCTGCAATTCCGGCAACTGTAAGGATCCTTTTTGTATTCCACGTCTTTTGTTTAATCGGTCTGTCCATGTAATTATTAATCAATTTTGATAAAAGCATAGATAAGGTTGTGCCAAATTTTTAATGTTATGAAAATCAGCTATTTATTATAAAAACTTAGTTTTAAACTGTTCGAAAGCGAACAGTATATGTGCGATGCTGAACAATGGGAAGATTATATTTCAGTGTTCACTTATGAACACTTGCCTGTTCGGCTTCGAACAGGTTTTATAACGATAAAATGTTAATCTGTTGAAATTCAAATTATTAATTATTTGGCACAGCCTATGAAATGCAAATGGAAATAAGTTTTAAATGAAAAATAATTACCTATTTGTAATCATATTTGTTTGTTGTTTAATTAGCACGGTAAAAGGACAGGATGGCTTCCTGTCCTTAACCGATTGCGTTCAACAAGCTATCCAGAATAATCCTACTTTAAAGAGAAATGAACTGGTTGTCGATCGTTCAGATTTAGCTTATAAGCAAGCAAAATTCGATCGCCTACCTTCATTGAATGCGAATATTGGGCATAGTATATCTCAAGGAAGGACCATTAATCCGACAACCAATCAATATATAGATGAAAACAATAGTTCAGGGAGTCAATCCCTGAACTTAAATGTTCCAATTTTTAATGGATTTTATATTCTGCATAATATTCGAATGAAATCAAATGCATTAGATGCTGGAAAATTGGAGTATGAAGGTTTTGTTAATGATTTGAAACTTGATGTAATTGAGGCTTATGTGAAAGTTTTGACAGCAAAAGATATGCTGGTTCAAACGGAAGGTCAATTAGCAGTTACGAAGGAGGAGTTGCATAGGCAAGAAGTATTGGATAAGGAGGGAGCCACCAATCCTGGGGATTTATATGATATCAAAGGTCAGTATAGCAGTGAACTTAACACGGTAGAGTTAACCAAGCAAACCCTCAATAATGCGCGTGTACAATTAGCGGGATTTATGAATATCGATGTTCAGAATTTGGGTGAACTTAAACCTATCGATATTCCAGCCGAGATCACCATTCAGAGTTCCGAAGAATTATTTCAACAATCCTTAAATTCCATGCCTCAATTTAAAGCATTGGATTGGAGAATAAAGGAAATGGAAGAAGGTATCAAAGTTGCAAAGTCGAATTATTGGCCAAGTTTATCGCTCTCTGGCGGAATGAGTTCCAATTACAGTAAAGAAGGTGGTGCGGTATTCAATCAGATTAAGAATAACTTGAGTAAGGGTGTTGGAATTAATCTTTCTATTCCCATATTCAATCAATTTAAGAATAGAACCCAGGTAAGATTGGCTGAAGTTTCATTGAATGATGCGAATCTGACGAAAGATATCATGAGGAATGACTTGCGAATGAAAACAGCACAAGCGGTTTTCGACTTAAATATTACTCAAAAAAATGTATTAAACCTTCGGGATCAGGAGGTAAGTTATGCAGAATCCTTTCGTATAGCGAAAGTACATTTTGAAGCGGGCAACAGTAACTCAGTAATTTATTTAATTGCAAAAAACAAATTGGATGCTACGCGTAGTCAGTTGATCATCAGGCAATATGAATGGTTGATGCAAAAATATGTGAATGATTATTACGCAGGTTCTTTAGATTTATAGTTAACTTAGCTAACAATGAAGAAAGCGACCATTTTAGTTGTTGATGACGATCAAGATTTATTAACCGCCACCCGAATATTATTAAGGCCAAACGTAAAAGAAGTTTTAGTTGAGCATAATCCTGAGAGGCTGATTAATATCCTGGAAAAGAATCCGGTTGATATTGTCATGTTGGATATGAACTATAAGAGTGCTATCAATACGGGGAATGAAGGGTTATATTGGTTGTCGAAGATCAAGTCGCAATTTCCGAAGATTAATGTTGTAATGATCACGGCTTATGGAGCTGTTGATCTAGCTGTAAAATCATTAAAGCAAGGTGCATCGGATTTTATAGTCAAACCATGGCAGAATGAACAGCTTTTAAATACATTAACAGGGATTTACCAAGAAACAAGACCGAACCAAAAGGACAAATCATTTGTAAGTTCTAGGGATCAACATGGGATTATAGGTAATTCTGCCATTATGGAAGATTTACAGTATAAGCTTGATAAGGTTGCTCCTACGGAAGCTAATATTTTAATATTGGGTGAAAATGGTACGGGTAAAGATCTGATTGCAAATGCGGTTCATCAGCGTTCATTACGTTCCAAGGAGTCTTTCGTTAAAGTCGATGTTGGATCATTGACGGAAACTTTATTTGAAAGTGAACTCTTTGGATACAAAAAAGGCGCCTTTACGGATGCTAGAGAGGATAGGAAAGGTAGGTTTGAACATGCTGATGGGGGAACTTTATTTTTGGATGAGATAGGTAATATAAGTTTGCAACAGCAAGCGAAACTATTGAGTGTATTACAAAATAGGGCGGTTGTTCCATTAGGTTCCAGTCAGCCTATTTCTGTAGATATCCGATTGATCTCCGCCACGAATGTTCCCTTGAAAGTACTGGCTGATGAAAACAGATTTCGGAAGGATTTAATTTATCGTATCAATACCTTGGAAATTCAAGTTCCTCCACTCCGTGAAAGAGGAGAGGATGTCCCATTGCTTGCCAATCATTTCTTAAAATTTTATTGTGCAAAATATCATAAAAATATAGCTGGTTTTGAATCAGATGCATTAAATAAATTGAGGGGATATCATTTTCCAGGCAACGTTCGAGAATTGCAATATAGTATTGAGCGCGCAGTCATAATGTCTGACCAGCCGAGTATTCGAGCTGAAGACATATTGTTTTCTCCGATAGAACAGCAGCAGGTTGAAAAGCCAATCGTCAGCGATTTTTCATCCCATAATTTGGAAGATATGGAACGCAAAGCTATTAAATCTGCAATAGAGCGTTATAATGGCAACATCAGTAAGGCGGCTAAGGAATTAGGGCTCACGCGAGCAGCTTTGTACAGAAGGTTGGAAAAATATAACCTTTAAAGCATGATCAAGCTGGCTATAACAGATTTTTTCAAGATGTTATTGCTTATGGCGCTGGCCGTTGGCATTGCATATTTGGGATTTAAGGGCTTTTATCTGTATTCCGGATTGGCATTTTTCTTTCTGATTATCATCGCCTACCAAATGTTTTCCAAACATCGTTTTCTTCTTAAGCAATTGGTGGAGTTCTCAGAAGCTGTGAAATACCGGGACTTTACACGCAGGTTCGTTGTAAAACGGCCAAAATCAGTGGAAGGCCAACTTTATTCGGCCTTCAATCAAATCAATGAAGTTTATAAGGACATTAGCATCGATCAAGCGTTGCAGCACCAATATTTGAATAAGGTGATCAATATGCTGGATACGGCGATTATATTTTATCATGCAGAATCGGGTAAGGTAATTTGGCTAAATGAAGCATTCAAGGATCTGTTCCAAGTTCCCCATTTGGGCAATATGTCGGGCATGAAGAAGAGACATCCGGAACTTTATGAAAAAACAGTTCAGCTGCAGGTCGGTAAACACCAAATGGAGACTGCGCATTCAAGCAAGGGAAAGATCAAATTGCTGATGCAGAGTTCAGGATTTGATACGCAGGATGGATCATTCAGAATCATTGTCTATCAGAATATCAATGAGGCGATTGATGAAACCGAAACTAGGGCATGGCATAAGTTATTGCGTGTATTGACGCATGAAATCATGAACTCCATAGGTCCAATCAGCTCATTAGCGGAGACTCTTCACGACAGACTGGAACATTGGGAAGGCAAACAAGATATTGAAGATCTTAAGGTTGGCATTTTTACTATTAAGCGTAGGAGTGAAGGATTGTTGCAATTTGCTAAAAGTTATCGATTGATCAATAAGGTTGATCAACCTCAATTTTCCGAAATCCTGGTTATTCAATTGTTCGAAAATATTTATCAATTGTTGGAACCCACCTTACTTCAGAAAAATATTGATGTGGATATTATTATCAAAAATACCCGTCTAATTTTGAGAGCAGATGTTAATTTATTGGAGCAGGTTATTATCAACTTGCTTTTAAATGCAATTGAAGCGGTCAAGGAGGTGGAGGAGCCATATATCAGTCTATCAGCGATTGAAATAAGAGATTATATTCAGTTAAAGATTCAGGATAATGGTGTTGGTATGTCGTTAGAAATTCAGGAACAGATTTTTACACCTTTCTTTACCACAAAAAAAACAGGAACAGGGGTAGGGTTGACTTTGAGCAAACAAATCATGTTGATGCATGGTGGTAATATTTCTGTAGACAGCAAAGAAGGGGCTGGTAGTACCTTTACCCTACAATTCTAATACTATTCGTATTTTAGTGCTATTATGCGGTACTTACTATCCTATATTTATCATTTTTTTATTTCCAATAGTCGACATGGTACGCATTCACCCTTTGTTTATTCATTGGCTGAAAAAGTTATTTATAATCCTGTTTATAAGAGTCGGCAACATGTTGATTATCCCGAAGGATTTAGTCCAAGATATTGGAATCTATTAAATAAAATTTTGAGTTATTGGGAAGTTCCCAATTTGAATACTGATTTAAAGGATTCGATAGCTAAGGCCTATTGGATAGAAGGACCGGAACACAATTTCCCTGAATTATTGAATTTAGTTGAACAGGGAAAAATTTTGATAGTCCATCAACCATATCAAAAAGCACAGAAAAGGCTTTGGAAAAACCTTATCGCTGACGAAAGAGTCATAGTTTCAATAAATCTGTTTCATTTCGGAATTGTTCTGAAAAGAGATGGGCAAAGGAAAGAGGATTTTTTGTTAAGGACGAGATAAGACGTAAGACATAAGACGTAAGACGTAAGACAAAAGACAAAATACAGTAAGATGTTAGAGTGGCTGATGTCTAGAAAGCTTCACTAATGCTGAGGTAGAATCCGGATTGTCTTTTTTCACCTGGGCGTTGTTCGCCAAATGCATAATCGAAACGGATGCTGCTATTATGTTCTAGGGAGAAGAAATAGCGTAAACCGGCTCCGTAGGAAGGAATAAGTCTTATATCATGCTGTTTTGAAAAGGTGCTTCCCGTTCCAAGGAATCCATTGATTCCTACACGTGGGTGAAATCTAAATCTTAATTCTGCCTGAGCTGTCAAGTAGTTTTTATCTTTATATCTTCCTAAATAATAACCCCGCATGGTCATATCACCACCTAAGTCACGCATTACATAAAAAGGAACATTATCCCCATAGCTACTACGGAATAATCCTTGAGCAGCAACGGTTAATTTGTTGTTGATGGGATAAAATCCACGTAGGTCCAGTTCTATCTGATTTCCAACAAAATTATCTTTTCCAAAAAAATTAGGGGCATAACTATATTTTGCTCGACCGTAGAAACCATTAGTTGAATACGTGGTATTGTTCCGAGTGTCATATAGTGCAGAGATACCTATTGCAAGGTATTGTCCTCCCTTCTTAGCAAATACCTCTGGGGATTCAAAGATTCCTCCCGGTTCGATATCATTAAATTCAAAATTTTCATAGTTGATGTTGACTCCGGCATAAAAATTAGGAGCAAATTTCTTTTCGCCATCAACTTTGATTCGGTAAAGCTTTTGGTCGAGGTAATCTTCATCTGCTTTCCAAGTATCATTACCGATGCCATAGAAATTAAATGGCCAATCTCTGAATCTCAATTCAGTGATAACATGGTATTCATTATTTTTAGTCCAGATATCTGAAGTGAGCTTGATATTTTTTTGTTTTTTAGTTGTGAGCGTACCGATCAATGTTACATTTGAGGTTCTACTGTCTAAATTTTCTTTGTCCATGTAGAAGTTGTAAGTACTAGCAATTCCATATTCGAAACCAGTTTCCTGGGCATAACCTACAGCTGGCAGAACGACGAAACTTCCGGATCTAGAAGAATCTTTTTCGGAAGAGACGAATTTTTTGATCAATTTATTGATGAAGCTGGGGTTCTCTTGTGCCTGAGATGGCGAAATAATTAAAGCTGAAAGGGCTAAGCAAATGAGAATATGGGTATAATTTTTCAAAGCAATTGTATTAATCATGTGCAAATATAGGGTATCTAATGAAATGGAAAATGAAAATTATTTACTTGCATATCAATGATATGGTTTTCAGGAGCAAAAAAAAT
>JBEBTR010000161.1:0-7213 GCA_040393725.1 Sphingobacterium endophyticum
TGACGATAATTTTTGTTAGATTTAATGGAAATAAACAAAACCCTTAACTATATGAAAATAACCGTAGTTGGAGCAGGGGCAGTTGGAGCAACGACCGCTGATAATCTTGTAAGAAGAAATGTAGCTGAAGAAATCATTTTATTGGACATCAAAGATGGTTTTGCAGAAGGCAAAGCACAGGATATGATGCAAACCGCAGCACTTTTGGGTTTCGAATCGAAAATCAAAGGGGTTACAAATGATTATTTAGCAACAGCAGGATCCTCCGTTGCCGTAATTACTTCAGGGATCCCTAGAAAGCCAGGGATGACTAGAGAAGAATTAATTGGCACCAATGCCAATATAGTTAAAACAGTAGTTGAAAACCTAATTAAGCATTCTCCAGATATTATTATCCTCATTGTTTCGAATCCAATGGATACGATGACCTATTTGGCATTAAAATCAAGTGGATTACCGAAAAACAGAATCATTGGAATGGGTGGCGCATTGGATTCGGCAAGGTTTAAATATCAAATTAGCGATAAATTAAATGCTTCTGCAAATGATCTAAATGCTATTGTTATTGGTGGTCATGGTGATACAACCATGATTCCATTGATTAAACACGCTACCTGGAACAGTGTTGCAGTTTCTGATTTTCTAACGGAAGAGGAACAGCAAGAAATTGTTAAGAAAACGATGGTCGGTGGGGCAACTTTAACGGCTTTGATAGGCACATCTGCATGGTATGCTCCGGGTGCTGCCGCAGCCGCTATGGTAGAAAGTATTGTTCACAATCAAAACAGATTGTTTACCGCATCGGTTTATTTGGAAGGAGAATTTGGTCAGGAAGATATTAATATTGGGGTTCCGGTGATTATTAACAATAAGGGTTGGGATCGGATTGTACCGATGAATCTTTCTGAAGAGGAAGAAGAGTTGTTTAAAGCAAGTGCCGAGGCAGTTCGCAAGATGAATCAAGTCCTATTTGACGAAGGGGTTTTGAATAAATAAGCTCTAAAACAATTAAGATCAACAAATTAAATGCAAAATATTCCATTTGAAGTCATCAGCCTACAGGCTGATGGCTTTCATATTATTACTGAGGTCGAAATCTTTGAGAAAAAATTCAAAATGGTCATCGATACAGGCGCTTCTAAAACGGTTTTGGATAAAGTTTCCCTTCTTAACTCTGGAATTGATGAAGATAAATTCTTAAATACAGATATCTTATCTACAGGATTAGGCACCAATAACATGCAGAGTTTTATGATAAATATCCCTCTACTGAAACTTGCAGATTGGTCTACCAAGAACTTCACTGCTGCAGTATTGGATTTAAGTGCTATAAATATTGCATATAACCAGATCGGAATAGAATCAGTGATTGGTGTTTTAGGGGGTGATATTTTAAATATTTTTGGAGCAAAAATAGATTATAAAAAGAATCTGCTCACTTTGAATCAACGAAAATTAAACTTGAATAATTTGCGTTGAATGTGATTCCGCAGATAAATATAGAAGCCTAAAGAAATTAATATACCACACCCTCCCATGATATAGAGGGTGTTTTTTATGCCAACCATTTCGGCAAGGGCCCCAGTCAATAGACTTCCAACAGGGAAAATCCCTTGAAATGCCATGACATAATAGGACATTGCCCGAGCACGATAGGCAGGCATTGCATGGGTTTGAATATAAGTATTGATCGATGAATTCTGCATCATCATCGCAAATGATACAGCACCTGTGAAAAACAAGGCCGAAGGAAGATAGTGAGCAAATGCCAATAAGACAAGAGAAATTCCCATGAAAAATGCTGCAAACATCACTCTATACCTTAAATTTTCGCCTGATTTTAACCTTGCCATATTGATGGCACCAATCATTGCGCCCAGGCCAGCAGCAGATTCGAACCATGAAAATGTCCGTTCATCACCATGAAATAACTCTCTTGCAACAGCTGGCAATAGAGAAGTATAAGGAATCACCAATAGGCTTGAAAATGTAAGAATGATGATTAGAGATGCAATATGGGGAGATCTTTTAAGATATTGAAAACCATGTACAAGTCCTTGAAAAGCACTTTCATTTGGGATGATAATCACCTTTTCAGTAACTTTCATTAGTAAAAGGCAAATAATAACAGGTATAAAGCTTATAAAATTAAGCGTAAAACAGGCTAACTCACCATAGGTTGAAAGCAATATCCCTCCGATAGCTGGCCCCACCATCCTTGCGGCATTAAAAATAGAGCTATTTAAAGCAATTGCATTGGGTAAATCCTTACGATCATCCACTAAATTGATTAATAAAGACTGTCTGCCTAACACGTCAAAAGCATTGACTACTCCTTGGATAAAGCCCAATAGGGATAGATAAAAAACCGATTCCATCTTTAAATAAACCACCAATGCTAGTAATCCAGCCTGTATCATCAGACCTATTTGCGTGATTAAAACTAAGCGATATTTTTTGTGTCTATCCACGAATGCCCCTATAAAAGGCGACAAAACAAGAGAGGGTAAGAGAGAAATAAAGGATACAAAACCAAGCCAGAACACGGAATTTGTCAGTTGATAGACCAACCAACTGATAGCAATTCGCTGCATCCAAGTACCTAAGAGAGAGATTGACTGCCCTATTACATGTAATCGATAGTTTGGGTACTTGAGTGATCTAAATATTTGCATGAAATGCGATAGTTGTTACAGCGATTAAAGATAAACGATTATCATCCGACCTGGAAGAAAAGGTAGCAGGATGAGCAAAATATTACAATTAACTACCTACATAACATTAAAATAGCTAAAAATGTTGTTGAAGAATTAATTTTTCAGGTAATCATACAACAAATCCGCGGTATATAAGCCCTATAACTTCAATTCTTGGATCAGATTAATTACCTTTGCATTGTCTGTACAGACATGCATAAAATCTACAAAACAAATTAATTCAAATACTCATGAAATTTTTTATTGATACCGCCAACCTAGATCAAATCAAAGAAGCACAAGATCTTGGCGTTTTAGACGGCGTAACAACCAACCCTAGCTTAATGGCTAAAGAAGGTATTTCCGGTGAAGAAAATGTAATCAACCACTACAAAGCAATCTGTGACATCGTTGAAGGCGACGTAAGTGCTGAAGTTATCTCAACAGATTACGAAGGAATGATCAAAGAAGGAGAAGCATTAGCAGCATTAGACAGCAAAATCGTTGTTAAAGTTCCGATGATCAAAGATGGTATCAAAGCAATCAAATATTTCAGTAAAAAGGGTATCAAAACAAACTGTACGTTAGTTTTTTCAGCTGGACAAGCTTTATTAGCTGCAAAAGCTGGAGCGACTTATGTTTCACCATTCATTGGCCGATTAGATGATATTTCAGTTGATGGCCTTGGATTAATTGAAGAAATTCGCGAAATCTACGATAATTATGGGTTTACAACTCAGATTTTAGCAGCTTCAGTGCGTCACAGTGCTCACATTTTAGGTTGTGCTAAGATTGGTGCCGATGTAATGACTGGACCATTATCAGCTATGCTTGCGCTTTTAAAACACCCATTAACGGATAGTGGATTAGCTCAATTCTTAGCTGACCACGCTAAAGCAGCTGGTAAATAATAAAGATTTTAAGATCCTAATACAGCCTCTACAGCTCCTTGTAGAGGCTTTTTTATTAGCGGATTTTATTGCGTAAATTTATACCATGAAAGCGGAAATAAGCACGGATTTAGAACCAGATAAATTAGAAGAATTTAGCCAAATTCTGAAGGCAAATCAATTGAAAGTAACCCAACCTAGGTTACGTGTTTTAGATATTATTTCAACAAAAGTTTCGGCGATATCACAACCAGAATTAGAGAAGATTTTAGGTACTGAAATTGACCGTGTAACTCTTTATCGAGTACTGGCGAGTTTTGAAGAAAAAGGTATACTTCATAAAGTTTTTGACCTTAATGGAACGGCAACTTATGCCTTCTGTTCAACCAGGTGTTCTGCCGATCATCACCATGATCAACATGTTCATTTTATTTGCTCAGTCTGCAATTCTGTCTTCTGTTTAGATGAAATTGCCCTACCTAAAATTACCGTCCCAACAAACTTTTCCTTGCACTCAATCGCAATAAATGCAGTGGGAATTTGTGAATCTTGCAACAAAAAAACTTTCTAAAATTTAGAGAATTTTATATAAATTGCTCTTGAAATCTAAAACTCATTAGAAATTTCAAGGGCATTCTTTTTATGCCAAAACCTCATGCTAAACTAATTTTTTTTCACTTGCTAATTTTTAGTTTTTATTTTTATAATTCTCTATTTTATAGTTAGTTATATAATTTTAAATAATTATAAAATTTCGTTAAACATATTTAGCTATTACCCATCAAAAGAACACCTTTTCTCATTTACATCTAAAAACCAAATAGTTACAATATAAACACGCGTAATACTTTTAGCACAATTAATTATATGTACATTTAAATCAGTCACTTATAATTGCTAAAATGATATTTATATAAATATATTAATGAGATTAAATTTTTTAAACTCATTTTCTCGCTAATCAAACAAAACTGCGGAGATTTGAGTATATTAGTTACGGGTTTCAGAAGGGCATAAATTGCGATCAAAATTTGAACAGTATATCCAGCCCTCTCCCCCATCCTTCATTTTAAAAATTCAAGTGAAGGTTCAGACAAAATGACAGTATATGAAATCAAGAAAAGAGAATCCTTACAAGGAAGTTTTAACCCAACTTATTGTAGACATTTTTGAAAAATCAGGCAACACTCCTCTCAACTATAAACAAGTAGCAGCGAAATTAAACGTAGTCGATTCGGACGCGAAAGTTGCTATTTCCGACATCCTAACAGAAGGCACTAGAATTGGATTTTTCAATCAGCCTGAAAGAGGAAAATTCCAACTAAAACAATTGCATGTTTATGTAACTGGGAAGGTTGACATGACCGCTGATGGATCCGCCTATATTGTACCCGAAGACGAGAACGAGACAGACATCTACGTTGCCCCGAGAAAACTAAGACAGGCCCTTCATAATGACATTGTAAAAGTCCATATCTACGAAAGGAAAAAAGGTCGAAAACGTGAGGGCGAAGTTGTCGAGATTTTACAACGAGCGAAAACCGATTTTACCGGAACGATTGATATTTCAAAATCCTATGCCTTTTTCCAACCCGACGACAGAAAGATGTTGCATGACATTTTTATTCCCTTGGACAACCTAAACGGAGCGAAGAATGGCGAGAAAGTTGTAGTCTCTATCTTAGAGTGGCCTAAGAACGCGAAGAATCCGATCGGGAAGGTAAAGAACATTTTAGGTAAAAAAGGTGAGAACAACACCGAGATGAACGCTATCCTTGCGGACTTTGGATTTCCATTAGATTTTCCAAAATCCGTTGAAGACGCTGCAAACACAATTTCTGAAAATATTTCTGCTGAAGAAATATCTAAACGCAAGGATTTTAGAAACACAACGACCTTTACCATCGACCCTGCAGACGCTAAGGATTTCGATGATGCGATTTCGTTCAAAAAACTTGAAAACGGAAATTATGAAATTGGAGTTCACATTGCCGATGTTTCTCATTATGTAACTCCAGACAGCATACTTGACAAGGAGGCATTTGAAAGAGGAACATCTGTGTACCTCGTAGACCGAGTTATACCAATGCTTCCTGAAAGGCTTTCTAATAACCTTTGTTCCTTAAGACCAAATGAAGACAAACTATGTTTTTCTGCTGTTTTCGAACTTGACGAAAAAGCAAACATCATGGAACAGTGGTTCGGAAGGACCGTTATTCATTCTGACAGAAGGTTCTCCTATGAAGAAGCCCAGGAAATAATTGAAGGAAAAGAAGACGAGCTATCCGAGGCAATTCTGAAACTAAACGAACTTGCTTTTATTCTTCGTGACAGAAAATTCAAGAACGGAGCTATTAGCTTTGAATCTGATGAAGTAAAATTCCATTTGGATGAAAACGGAAAACCTCTAGGTGTTTACACTAAAGTTAGGAAAGAAGCGCACAAGTTAATTGAGGACTTTATGCTTCTAGCCAATAGAAAAGTTGCTGAATACATAGGTAGACAGGGCAAGGGAAAGAACAAACTTCCATTTGTCTATCGTTTCCATGATGTTCCAAATCCAGAGACCTTAAGCAGCTTTTCCTTATTCGCTTCTAGATTTGGTCACCGATTAAGCATCAAAACGGACAAAGAAACAGCAAAATCATTAAATGCATTAATGACGAAGATTGAAGGATCAAAGGAACAGAACCTTTTGACCTCCTTAGCAATCCGTTCTATGGCGAAAGCAATCTATACGACGAAAAAAACTTCGCACTATGGATTAGCTTTCGATTATTATACTCATTTCACCTCCCCTATCCGTCGATATCCGGATGTTATGGTTCATCGACTCTTGCAATACTACCTTGATGGCGGCGGAAAGAACATTAACGCCGAGCATTATGAGAAAATGGCAGAACACTCATCCCAGATGGAGAAGAAAGCTGCAGAAGCTGAAAGAGCTTCAGTAAAGTATAAACAAGCGGAATTCTTACAGGATCAGATCGGTGTAGAATACAAAGGTATTGTTTCGGGAGTAACCGAATGGGGGATGTATGTGGAGATTGAAGAGAATAAATGTGAGGGTATGGTGCGTCTGAGGGACATCACAGACGATTTCTACACGCTTGATGAAAAGAATTTTGCGATTATTGGTCAGCGAAAGAAAAAATCCTATCGTTTAGGGGATGAAGTTCAGATCAAGGTGAAGAAGGTAGATCTAGAGAAAAGGCAGATTGATTTTACATTAATGAGCTAAAGGGATAGATTTTTTAAAAAACTTAACATACAACTCTTTACAGTTTAAATTATTCTTTATATCTTTGCGGACTTAAAAACATTTTTTAACAAAATCAAAAAAGAAAAACAGGTAAATGCCTACTATTCAACAACTAGTTAGAAAAGGTAGAGTAGCTCTGGTAGACAAGAGTAAGTCACCAGCGTTGGACTCATGTCCACAGCGAAGAGGTGTGTGTACACGTGTATACACTACTACCCCTAAAAAACCAAACTCAGCAATGCGTAAAGTCGCTCGTGTTCGTTTAACAAACGGTAAAGAGGTTAATGCTTACATCCCAGGAGAAGGCCATAACTTACAAGAGCACTCGATCGTATTAATTCGTGGCGGTCGTGTTAAAGACTTAC
>JBEBTR010000162.1:0-7090 GCA_040393725.1 Sphingobacterium endophyticum
CGGTTATCTTATTTGCCATGGCAATTTGGGGTTCATATGAACTGGCTGGATTTTACGGAGTTGCAATTGCTGCTTCGGCAATGATGGCGACTACTGCAATGCAGTTGGCCATTGATGCGTTTGGTCCTATTGCAGATAATGCAGGGGGTATTGCTGAAATGAGCGAGTTGCCTAAAGAAGTTCGTCAGCGTACAGATGTATTGGACTCAGTTGGGAATACCACAGCAGCAGTAGGTAAGGGATTTGCCATTGCTTCTGCAGCATTGACGGCATTAGCATTGTTTGCGGCCTATGTTACCTTTACTGGAATTGACGGTATCAATATCTTTAAAGCAGACGTTCTTGCTGCCTTATTCATCGGGGGTATGATTCCAGTTGTATTTTCAGCATTGGCAATGCAATCTGTTGGGAAAGCTGCAATGGATATGGTAAATGAGGTAAGAAGACAGTTCAGGGAGATTCCCGGTATATTGGAAGGCACAGGTAAACCGGATTATGGAAGATGTGTGGATATCTCTACGAAGGCTGCCCTGCGTGAAATGATGCTTCCTGGTGCTATTACTATAATTACACCTATCATCGTTGGTTTTGTTATGGGCGCTGAAGCTTTAGGAGCTTATATGGCTGGTGTAGCCGTTTCGGGTGTTATGTGGGCTATCTTCCAAAATAATGCAGGTGGAGCTTGGGATAATGCTAAAAAATCTTTTGAAGCCGGTGTTATGATCAACGGAGAAATGACCTACAAAGGTTCTGAAGCACACAAAGCTGCGGTAACTGGTGATACAGTAGGTGATCCTTTTAAAGATACATCTGGGCCATCTATGAATATCTTAATCAAATTGACTTGTTTGGTTGGACTTGTTATAGCACCTATTTTGGGAGGCCATACAGCAACTGAAAATGTTAAGAAAGAGAAAGTTGAATCTAAGGAAAAAGTGGTTGTAGTTAATCATAAACCCACTATTACACAAATAAAATAAATCAACTTTATTCCATAAAAAAATCCTTCTGATAACCCCATAGGCCAATCAGAAGGATTTTTTATTTTAAAAGGAAATTACTTTACGATTGTGATCACCTTATTATCAGATCTTGCATTCACAGTTGGGTCATACATGCTCTCGATGCTGGTCACTCCCGAATTAAATACACCAAGATTATTCGCCTTTACAATGTATTCATAAGTCCTTTTGCCTTTCAATAGGCTATTGAAGAAATAATTCGTAGAAGCATCTTTCAGGGTGAAGTAATAATTATTTCTCCAATTATATCCTGAAGGAACAAACTCAGGTTCGACACCTGCAGGACGACTGTCCTTAAGATGCACATATTCTAAGTTCTGGTCATTGATTACGATAAGAACGACCTTAATCCTTTCACCGAGCCTTGCTTGATTGCTTTCAACCCATTTACCATTCCTTTCAACCTGGTATTCCTTACTGATCTTGATATCGTTGACTGAACTTTTTACTTCTGAAAACGGTACAAAATATTGATGGAAAATTCCTCCAAAAACTGTCCTGTCATTATGATTCTCAATTTTTACAGCCTTGTCGCTATTTAATTCTTCTTTGTTGAAGGTTTTAGAAACCTGACCAAGCACAACGGAATCCATAACAGTATTTTGGTTGTCGACCAATACGGTTACACTATTTTTTAGACTAAAATCCTTCGGATTGTTAGTCAATAGCAAGCTATAGATAGCATCCACAGTCATCCAGGTACTTCTCCAATAGTTTGCCTCTTTTCTATAGAAAATCCACTGACTGATCTGGGTTAGCTTGCTAGGGTCATAAAGCTTATATGCTTCTAACATATAACTATGCAGACTTATGTCATTATAGGCTTTACCATTGCTTTCCCAATACATCCCTTTGTCCGGATCTAAAATCACTTCCTGCTGAATCCTATTCTTAATCTCATTAGATTCCTTACCCGCACCGAATAGTTGGTTTACGATCCATGCTTTCGCGGCATAACCTGCAGGAGCCTTCGCTGTAATAAGCGGTGCTTTTGCAATCTTTGCCTTTAGGACCGTTACATTTTTTTCTGGGACTTTAACCTCTGCATTCCAAAAATGACGGGCATATAGATAATCTAAAGCCAGATTTGCAGATGCCTTTTCTTTTGTAATGCTAGTGTCCTGATCCAAATATTTAGAAAGATTGACCATGCCTGTTCTTACTCCATTATTTATCAAGGAATGATCCAGGTTATATACCTTTCCAACGACTTCCAAGATACGCATGGATATATAAGAATCTGATTTACCACCCTCGAACCAAGGAAATGAACCGTTATCCAATTGACTCTTAAGCAGCTTTTGTTCCATGACTTTCAAATCAGCTTCAATATTTGAATTAAACAATTCAGCCAATTGCTTTAGTTTTTGATTATCATGCTGAATATCTCTCAACCAAGGCATTTCCTGAAGTTTCAATTCATTCAATTGTGCATTTTCTTCCAATCTGCTTTTGGTCTCTTTTGTGTTTATTGATTTGAAGTATTCTGAAATCGTTGGATAATGCTTTCCAATATATTGAACCATTTTATAGCCAAACCACTTGCTAGTAGTCTGCTCGGTACACTCATAAGGATAATTTTTAAGATAGTCAATCGCTGAGATAATCTCCAAAATAGGGTTGCTTTGAACCTGAACCTTTGCTTGAAGATTGTTCTTTCCTTGAGAATTGATTTTAAATTCTTCGCTTGCTCCAGCTTTTAGCGTTATTTTTTCAGTTTCTGAAATCAATACTTTATTGGAGAGAATTGGCAATTCTTGAATCTCACCATCCGAAAATTCTTCGGTAGCAGCTATTACTTTCACCTGTACACTTGGGTAGCCCTCAGGAACTTTTATCTTCCAAGACACCGTGCTGTTATTGGTTTTTTCTGCTGAAAAATCAACAGTTTCAGAACTGCTTATAAATTTGTCAGTAATAATAGAATTGTCTACAGGGTCAATGATTTCGATTTTTGCCTGACCTTTTTGAATTTTATCACTTAAATTTTGAACCTGAGCAATTATTTCAATCTCATCCGACTCCCTAAAATACCTTGGTAGGTTTGGCCGAACCATCAATTGCTTCTGTGTTTGAGTATAGAATTGATTTGATCCTACCTCCAGGTTTTTGCCATGAGCAAAGAGGAGAAGCTTCCATTTCGTTAATGCCTCAGGGCTTTCAAATTCAAAACTGATGTTCCCTTCCTTATCTGTGTAAAGGTTAGGATAGAAGAACGCTGTTTCCTGAAGGTTTCTGCGAACATCTACCTGTCCAAGGTCTATTTTTGTTTCTGTATCTGCTGTTACTTTTGGAGGCTCATGCATTGATTCTTCTATAACAGCTTCAAAATCATATTGCTTATTAGCAATGGAACCCACAGGTGCCATTCGAGAAATCTTAGCTTTCCCGTCATTTGAAGAAGCAGCAGAAATCCCCCTTACTGAAGCAGCGACATCCATTGCCACAGGTTCTGGTTCAAAGTAGTAAACCTGGCTTAGTAGCCAATAATCTGTCCACAAATCGTAATTATTTACCTTTGGAAGTTCATTCCCTAAGATTGTTCCTTCAAAATATCCACCAGAATAATCAGACGAATAATTTGTCCTATAGAATTGGTTCGGAAGATTATAAAAGCTTCTATAATAACTAGGATATAGTCTATCAAAGTAGGCCGCATAATAGTTTCCTCCAAAGACATCCAGAGACATATCATACATCGTGGCAAGCACTTCTGCAGGAACAACTTTATCTTTTTGAAGGATGTTAAAGCTCCATTTTTCCTTAGTTCCCGGAAGAATCTTGTCCCTAAAAGTATTGATCTTGATAATAAAATCCTGATCCTTCCCTTTTATTGGAATATTGACAGAAACATTTTCAAGTTTATTCTCAACAATCAGAAGAGCCTCCAGTTTATAGGACCTTTCAAATTTATCCTTGTCTAAAAGGAATTCATAGGTAGCCTTGCCATTTTTAATCGGAATGGTCAATGTTTCCAATGTTCCTAAGAAATTACTCTGGAAGATAAAGATCTCTTTGGCATTCTTATTATCGGTATAGAAGATAACTTTTACCTTTTCGTTCAGCCCATAACTTTCCCGATCATAATTGTAGGAAAGAAAATCATGATCACTTGTTTTCTTGGTAACAGGGTCATAGATACTGATATTATTTTCACTTCGAACAGTATCTTTTCCTTGAATAGAAATTGCTTCAATCCGGTAATTCCCTTTATTGAATAACTCCGGATCTATCTTAATAATGGCTGTGTCTCTTGTGTCAAATGAATAGGTTTTAATCAATTCTTCTTCTTTGACATTTAATAGCGATTCATCAAATTGGTTAGGAAAATACTTTTTATAATCAGCAATGCTCAGCAAGTTATAATCCAAATTGGCAAAGATGTTTGTGAAGTTTTTTGGAACTGTTATAGAAGGTTCCGGATATTTATAAATCCGAACCTCACCAGCAAATTTTAGCGGTTGATTATTCTGATTGACGGTCCTTATTTCTAGAGAATCCCATTTACCAGCTTCAATTGATCCAGGATTTATAACATTAATCACCCAAGGTTTATCCGAAAAAGAATAAAAAGTGCTTGCTTTCTGCATTTCTCCGGTCTGATTCACAACCTCTGCCTGAACGCTGATATTGAAATTCTCCAACTTGGCTAATGAAGTGTCTTCCAAAGGAATAAGGATTTTAAATTTTCCTTGATCATCTGCAATAACCGAACTATCCAAAAGGGTGAAGTTAGTACTTCTTATTCCATATGATGATATTTGAACTTTATAATTCACAGTAGCACCTGCTAATTTAGCACCTGATAAGGACTCAGCAGATCCAGAGAATTCAGCAACGTCTGTACGCTTATAGGTCTCTTTGTTTGTGTCAAATTTTACACTAAACGTAGGTCTTTTATATTCCTCAACCCGAAGGTAATGGAACCCAATCTGCTGTTTATTTTCTAATACCAGGATATTAAAACCTCCTGCTAAGGTATTATTGGGAATGGTAAACTCACCATTCACTGATCCAAATCCATTCGTTGTCAATTTCAATGAATCTACTTTTTGACCATTAGCATCATTTAAAACAACCTCAACATTCTTTCCTTCTATAATCTTCCCTGCCAATAAATTGCTGCTAAATACAATCCCTTTAAAATATATCTTTTGACCAGGTCTATATATAGCTCGGTCGGTCATAATTCTTGTATTAATCTGTTCCTCTTTGAGATCTTTCCTGATAGGATTGTTATAATAATTCGATCGACCATTCGGTATTAATTGTTTTTCTTCTGGCAGATAAATCTGAACCTCAGAATCGTATCTAAAGGTCTCATCATTAGCCAGCTTAACCACAAATTCTCCTACAGAATTAGTTTTTACTTGATGACGAATCTTTGGTGATTTGCCTGAATTAACATCATAGATTTCAATGGGTTGATGACCATATCCAATGCCAGTTTTTCGGTTTACAATTAACCCTGTGAAATCCTTTGATTTTTCACTTCCATTGACCATTTCGGTTGTTATAAAATGGTCACTCACCACAAAACTGCTACTTGATGTTGTTTTAAATTGTCCGTCATCAATGAAGTCAGGATTGTTTGAAATCAAAAGAACGTAATTTCCATAGGGTAAAGGGTTAAGTTTGTAAATAGTCGAATGTTTAGTATAGTCATCATAAGATTTTAATGCTACTTCTTCAGAATATATTTCATTTGCATTTACACTAACTTTCTTACTTACACTATCCAGTTTTACCTCAAAATTTTTGAAGTTCTTTGGGGTGTTGGTAGTGTTATAGACCTTGATATAAATTTTTTCAGTATTTCTGACCATTAATGGAAGCGGACTATATTCATTTGATGGTATTACAGCAGAATTTGTTACTACGATTTCTGGCATCTTTAAAACATTCTGAATCATAATCACATCCTTTATCCATGGTGAGTTAGGATATTCTTTTTTAGCAAGCTCTAATGTTTCAACTGCTTTTTTCAATCCATTATTTTGCTGTTGATATAGGTTAGCAATTAAGGTGTAGATAAATGCATTGTAATTACTTTTATTCTTTGCAATGACTGCTTTGTATGTTTTAATATAATCCTCATAATTTCTGTTATTAAAATATACATTATTCGCTAATAAATAAGAGTTGGCATCATTATATCCAGCTTTTTCATTAATCGCGAATAGCTCTTTAGATAATGCTTCAATTTTTTTGCTATTATTTTTCTGATCAAGTCTTAAAAAGGCTAGATAAGGATTTATATTAAAATGATAGAGAGTAGGGCTGAGTGTTAGATTATTTGAATCAGTAAATAAACTTGTCCAACGTTCGATCGGTTGAGCTAATAGCTGTTCTTTGTTTTGAATGGAATGATTGAAAAGGGAATCGATGATTGCATATTTTGTTTTTCGATCAGCAGATAAGAACTTGTTCTTTGATTCACTGTAATAGTCCATGTTGCTTCCTAAGAATTGGGCATAGAAACTATTGAGTATGTTTTTTTGAATAGGTCCAGATTGTTGAATATTATCCTGAAAAAACTTTTCAACTTTATCAAAAAAGTCTTCATCCGTTGTATTGACTTTTAGCATTTGGCTCTCGGCTAAAATTGCTCGGATCTCCATCGGTTCGTCTTTGGTCTTTTTAGCATGTGCTTTAATGTCAGCAAGCAATGCTGAAGTCTCCAAATAGTTGCCAATTGAAATTAATCTTTCAACCTCCTTCCATTTTTTTGTAATCATAGGGTCCGTTTTAGTTTGTTGGCCAAATAATAGTATAGGTGCAAGTATTATGACTAGCAAAAATATTTTTTTCATATGCATTAACTTCATTGAATGATTAACCTTTTCCACAACAGATGCAGATAATCTTTAGTTTCCATAAATAATAAAAATTATTTTTTTGAATATTTGATCAAATACCAATCAGTGATACCATCAAATTCTATTTTATGATAAGCACCTTATTGTTCGACCTGGCATTTATGGTTGGGTCATACATACATTCAATAGGTAAGAGTAAAATCCAAATAAGATATTTCATCGTTTATTAATAATTGGTTAATAAATCTA
>JBEBTR010000163.1:0-6985 GCA_040393725.1 Sphingobacterium endophyticum
GATATAAAAACCTATGGTTTATTTGGAAAGGTAAGCCAGGTATTATGGCTTATCCAGATAATTTAGAAAAGAATGGAACCGACCTAGAAATTGCTAAATTCTTTACATTCAGACCCGGTCAACCCGACTATGTGGATGGACCAACAAGAAATGATCAATGGGCTTGGCTTGAGAATTATCCTCAACACGGATATGCACCATTAAATAATGGTAAATTCGAACAGGTTGCGGTAGGTGTTGCACAAAATGCAGGGCCTTCAACCAATGGACATTGCTCAGCTTTTAACCTCCCAGGAACTTATGGAAGAAGTTATAGTAAGAGAAATGGTTTTGACCCTAGGGTAGATGGTTACCTTTATGGATGGAATTTTCAAGAACAGTGGGACCGAGCATTTGAATTAGATCCTGAATTGGTATTTGTGACTGGCTGGAACGAATACATAGCTGGACAATGGTTGCCAAAAGATAGTTGGACAGGAGATCCATTTTCCTTCGTTGATCAATTTGATTGGACTCACAGCCGCGATATAGAACCTAATAAGGGCTGGGGTGACAAAGGTGATGTATATTACCAACAATTGATCGACAACGTGCGGAAATTTAAAGGACTGGACCCTCCAACCAAGGTTTCTGAAGCAAAAACCATAAAAATTGGTAACAAAAATGAATGGGATAATGTATTGCCACAGTTTAAGCATTATGCAGGAAATACCATGCACAGGGATCACCGTGGCAGATACAGTGAATATTACACAAATATCAGTGGTAGAAATGATATTATTGAAGCTCGCGTCGCTAGAGATAAGGCAGATGTATTCTTTTACGTCGAAACTGCTGAAAAATTGAGCCCGTCCACTGATCCAAATTGGATGATGTTGTTTATTGATGTAGATAGAGATAAAAGCACGGGTTGGAATGGATATGATTATGTGATTAACAGAATAAATCCCAAGAATAATAAAGCTGTTATAGAAAAAAACATAGCTGGCCGATGGGAATGGGAATCAGTTGGAACAGCTCCAACATCCATACAGAATAACCGACTTGAAATTGCTGTTTCTAGGTCGCTGTTAAAATTAGAAGGCAAACCTGTAAATTTTGAATTTAAATGGAATGATAATATGCAAGAGAATGGAAATATCATGGACTTCTATGTAAATGGTGATACAGCACCCGGTGGTCGATTTAATTTTGTTTATAAAGCAGATTAAAAATTGTAGTACAAACCTAATTTTTTAACCTTAAAACTTATTATGAAAAAGTCAATATTGAGTCGTTCTCTAATTTTTTCGTTCGCTTTTTTCTATACGATCTGTTACGGTCAAGTATTTACAGGAGTAGATGATTTAGGAAGAGTATTGCCTCAGCAAAATGAAGTTGGTGAAAAAAAAGCAGGAAAGCAGGTTGGAATCTTTTATTTTCTTTGGCAAGGGGATAAGGGTTCTCCAACATCTGAAAGAAATTGGGATCTGACCAAGCTTTATCAGTATCATCCTGAGGTTTTCCAAGACTTTCATCATCCAAACTGGGGTGGAGGTTCTGCAGGTCCTGGAAAATATTATTTTTGGGGGGAGCCTATTTATGGGTATTATAAGGGCGACGACTATTGGGTTCATCTGAAGAATATGCAATTGCTGACGGATGCTCAAGTAGATTTTTTAATATTGGATGCTACCAATAGATTGACCTATGCTCCACAAGTCAAGGCTTTACTTGCAGCATTAAAAACAGTGCGAGAACAAGGTAAAAAAGCACCTAAGTTGGTGTTCTATACAAATACTGCCTCAGCTGATGCTATGCAAGAGATCTACGATACTTTTTATTCTGAATCTGCAAAAGACAAAGATCAGGAAAGCTGGTTTATCTTAGATGGAAAACCGTTGATAATTGGACTTGGGAAAGATGCTAAAGGGAGAAACTATGAACAATTTTTTACTATTCGTGAATCTCAATGGCCCAATGAACCTGAAAAAGTAGATGGATGGCCATGGATAGAGTTTCAAAGGCCACAGAAAGTTTATAAAAACAATCGTGGTGAGCGTGAGATTATAAATGTTTCTGCTTCTCAGCATCCTAATTTGGACGCTTCAATGGGAGGTTCTGCTTTTTATGGTGCTGCAGGGAATTGGGGACGAAGCTATAGAAAAGGACATCCAGGTAATCCTGAAAAGGATATCTTCTTTGGATATAATATCCAAGAACAGTGGGATTATGCTCTATCACAAGATGTTCCTTTTGTCTTTGTCACGGGCTGGAATGAATGGATTGCGGGTAAATGGAGCAGATCGGATGAAAAGAAAAATCAAGCTCATTTTGTTGATCAAGCAAATGCAGAATATAGTAGGGATATTGAGCCGACATGGACGGGTGGGCTGAAGGATAACTATTATATGCAAATGATCAGTAATATTTTGAGGTATAAAGGCATGGATGCCTTGAAAAAAGTTCAAAGTATAGATAAATTGCCTGAATTGAAGGGCTGGAATAAGATGGAAGATATCTATGTTGATTATGTCGGGGATATATTGAAAAGAGACCATCCTGGAGCTCAAAGCGAGCCCACCGTTCAATATAAAAATGAATCCGGTAGAAATGATTTGAAAGTCCTAAAATTTGCATCTTCGTCCAAAGAATTGGGATTTTATGTTGAAACAAATAATAAGTTGACAGATAGAAATTCCAACAATTGGATGGTACTTTGGTTGAATACAGATGCAAATTACAATTCTGGATGGTTCGGCTATGACTATAGAGTGATTAATGGAAATCAGCTACAGCAATTTAGCAATGGATTCTGGAAAGAATTCGGAACTGTTGATTTTGATGTTTCTGAAAATGAATTGCTAATAAAAATTCCTAATTCAACCATTGGGTTGCCAGCAAAGGGTTTTACCATAGAATTTAAATGGTCGGATAATATGATGAAAGACGATCCATTTGATTGGTACATTAATGGTGATACCGCTCCAGGTGGAAGGTTAAATCTAACTGTAAGAGTCGAATAATTAAAAAAGGCGGGTAACCACATCGGTACTCGCCTTTTTCTATATTAAATGTTTGGTTTCTTATCTTAAATCTACCAATTCGAATCCAGGATATTTTCCTTTATTAAATTGAAATGTAGATTCAGCAATTGGGCTATTCACATATAATGTATTGATTGTATAGGTGTATTTTGCTCCCGATTTGTCGAAGATAGTCACATCATGGATGTGCTTGTTCTTATTGATACGAACCTGAATTTTTGAGTAATTACTTTTGCTGTCTTCAGGTGTTAAATCAATTGAAGTTAATTTACCATCAGATCCATTACTAGTGGTAGAAGAATTACCATACTTGTAACCTGATTTATAAAAAGTAAATATATTATTAGGGCCAATTGACTGACCGCTATTATCTGCATCAGATACTTGAACTTCTTTATCTTCCTTTAGTACAGACCAAGTAGATTTACCATCCGAGATAAGGTCTTGTGCCGGTAAATTAATTTTAAATTGATTTACAGGTTTATTTAAGAATAGTTGACCCTTATCTGAATAATTTTCACCATTTGCTTGTGTGGCTTTAAAAGTGAAGTCAGATTGAATGGTTCTATACCCATCATATTTTCTTGAAACTTCATCTAATACGCTTTTTGCATTCTGGCCAAAAGTGAATGTTACACTGAAAAGTGCAACCATTAAATACATAAATTTCATCATCATTAATTATCTTTTCTTAATGTTTCCAAATATTGTTCCAATGAGTATTCATCTGGATAAAGCACCTCGCGAGCTTTACTTCCCTCAAATGGACCTACAATACCAGCAGCTTCCAATTGATCGATGATTCTTCCAGCGCGGTTGTATCCTAATTTTAACTTACGCTGAATTAATGATGTTGAGCCTTGTTGATGCATAACGATTAACCTTGCAGCTTCTTCAAACAACTGATCTCTATCGGCAAGATCGAAATCTGCTAGTCCGGAACCTTCCCCATTTTCATCCACATATTCTGGTAATAGGTGGGCTGAAGGATATCCTCGCTGCGAACCGATGAAGTCAGATATCTCATCCACTTCAGGTGTGTCCACAAAAGCACATTGAATGCGTGTTAGGTCACTACCCGTTGAAAGTAACATGTCGCCACGTCCAATCAATTGGTCTGCTCCACCGCTATCCAATATGGTTCTGGAGTCGGTTTTAGAAAGAACCCTAAATGCTAAACGTGCAGGGAAGTTAGCTTTGATCGATCCTGTAATAACATTCACTGAAGGCCTTTGCGTTGCAATGACTAGGTGAATACCAATAGCACGAGCTAACTGCGCAAGACGAGCAATAGGAGTTTCAATTTCCTTACCAGCTGTCATGATCAAATCGGCAAACTCATCAATTATAAGAACTATAAATGGTAAGAATCGATGACCCTCCTCAGGGTTTAATCTGCGATTGATAAATTTTGCATTATATTCTTTTAAATTCCTTACTTGTGCATTTTTTAATAGGTCATATCGCTGATCCATTTCAATACAAAGGGAATTTAATGTGTTGATTACCTTTTTAGTATCTGTTATTATGGGTTCATCCTCATTAGGCAATTTGGCCAAGAAGTGTCTTTCAATTTTTTTGAATAAAGACAATTCCACTTTTTTAGGATCGACCAAAACAAATTTTAATTCTGCTGGATGCTTTTTATACAGCAATGAAGTCAAAATAGCGTTAATACCAACTGATTTACCCTGTCCTGTTGCCCCTGCTACTAAAAGGTGAGGCATTTTGGCTAAATCAGCAATATAAACTTCATTGGATATCGTCTTTCCTAAAGCAATTGGCAAATCCATATCTGATTTCTGATATTTTTCAGTTGCCAAAATAGAGCGCATTGAAACCATCTCAGGAGTAGAGCTAGGAACTTCAATACCGATCGTTCCTTTACCTGGCATTGGAGCGATAATCCGAATTCCTAAAGCCGCTAAACTTAAAGCGATATCATCCTCCAAGTTTTTAATCTTAGAAATACGTACTCCCGGTTTAGGGATGATTTCGTATAACGTTACTGTAGGGCCGATCGTAGCCTTTATATGTTCAATTTCAATACTGTAATTTCTTAAAGTCTCGACAATACGATTTTTGTTAGCCTCTAATTCTTGCTGATTGATCGTGATCTTTCCACTGCCGTATTCCTTCAACAAGTCTAATCCTGGATATTGGTATCCCGAAAGATCTAATTTTGGGTCATATTCACCGAATTTTTCGACCAAGTCATTAGCAGAAATTGGTTTCTCTTCAATAACCTTTTCAACAGTGAGAGCTGGCTCTGCAACTTCCTCAATTCTTTTATCAGGAACTACTGGAGGATCTATTGTAAATTCAATTTCTTTCTCTTCTGTTCGTCCAAAATTTGTGTTTGGCTTAATCGTATTGACATTCAACGGTAGTGAAACTGTGTTTTCTTCTTCCTCTTCAGTCTTGAATTCTAAAGTACCAACTTCATCCTCTTCCTCCGGAAGCGAAAAAGTCTCAGTAGCTACATTTTGTGGTTGATTTTGACGAATTTTATTGTTTACGGTAGTATAATTTGCGTCATCACCTTCAAATTCCTCATCCTCATCTTCCAAATCTTTTTTGGAGGATTGAAAGGAGAATCTAAGATCGTAATTGTATAATAAGACTAATGCCGTTAGAAATACAAATACTAACAATCCACCAGTACCAACAGTTCCAATCTGATTTTTTAGGATTTGGTTTGTCCAAAATCCAAATTTCCCTTCAAGAATATGAGGAGTATTGGATATAAAATCTTGTGCGAAACCTAAAGTAATGGATAAGATAATGATGGATATTGATGAATAAAGAATTGTTTTCCAAACTGGCAGAAGTGATCTTTTGTAAAGGAATTTATATCCAATGACAAAAAGCATTAGAATGAATAGGAAAGAAGCAACCCCAAACCATTCATAAATAAACTGGTTCGCCAATAAAGCCCCGAATTTCCCTAATTTATTCTGTACAATAGGCGTGTCTATATTTTCATCATGAATTTCTTCAGAGGTCTGCAATAGTGTGCTCCAACCACCATTGCTTTGCGCAATGTAACTCTGGTCTGATTTCCATGTAAAGAGATAGGAAACAAAAGCAACAGTGAATAATCCAGCTAATAATAGCAGGAATAAACCTAATATTTTGAGAGCCTTCCTTTGTCCTTCAGAGAAATTGATGGATTCGAAAGACTTTGTTTTAGCTCTTTTTTGATATGAAATAGTGGTGTTCTTCGCCTTCTTAGTCCCAGTTGTTCCACTACCGTTTTTAAATGTATTTAATTTAGCCATTCAATATGACGCTATTTACGTTATTACAAACTTAAAAAAAAATGAGAGAATGTGAGTCTTCATTGATTTGAATTCTATGAACTTGTAGCAATAAGCTCTCCAATTTCGTTGTATATTTGAATTAAAAGGTTTTAATATAAGTATGATTCGAATTAATAAAAATTTACTGGGTGCTTTTGTGCTAATTCTTTCATTTTTCATGCATAGTTGTGCTAAAGATTCCACTGAAAATCTAAATGCCTCATTGAATGATGCTTTTGCAGGAATTGCTGCATTTAATGGTATTCAGTCTACCAAAAACCTTCAGTTTTTAGTAGATGGAAAACTGATTAATAAAACTGAGGATGATTTTAGTACGGGTGGATATTTAAATTATCGTACTATATTTCCTGGTAAAAGGAAAATTGATATTGTTTCCACTGGGAATCAAATCTATCATAAATCTGAAAGAGATTTCAAAGATTCAAAATTCTATACCTATTTCTTGTTTGGGAAAAATAATGTTGAGGGATTAGTTACAGAAGATGATATTATTAAATCAAATCCTGGGAAATTGAAAATTAGGGTAGTGAATTTGGTTGATGATTTACATCCAATTAAACTTGATTTTAACTACCTAAATTCTAAATTCAGCTATAATTTTGATTCAAGAATATATGGCTTTCATGAATATTCTTC
>JBEBTR010000164.1:0-6962 GCA_040393725.1 Sphingobacterium endophyticum
AAATTGTATAAATAGATTTAGTTTCACAAGTGTAGGAAAACTTTTCAGTTTTCGGTTATTATATTCAGTCATATCTTTATTATTTTAAGCCATACATGTTGACTTACACCCAATTAGAACAAATCAAACGATTGCGTAAATGAATTATTACCAATTCGAATATGTATGATTTAATACAGATTAAACATTCAACAATATTAAATAAAATTTAAGAGAAATAAAGTCTGTTATTTTGGTTATTTTAATTTAATATTTTTTTTAACAAACTCTAATTTAATGAATTATTTAGCAGATAATCAACCATAAAAGACTTAATTTAAAGGAATTATAATATGAAGCAAATCAGTATAAAGAATTATTCTGAAATTTAATTTCTTCTTAAAAATGCTTACATTTAGCATAAAACACGTATACATGCTCGCTGGAATCAACAGATCAGATCAACTTAATAAACTTAAAGAATCTATAATTTGGGATATGGTAATCATTGGGGGTGGCGCGACAGGCTTAGGAACTGCCGTTGATGCTGCTAGCCGGGGATTTAAAGTTCTTCTCATTGAGAAATATGACTTCGCAAAAGGCACCTCAAGTAAAAGCACAAAATTAGTACATGGTGGGGTTCGATATTTGGCGAATGGAGATATTAAACTCGTAATGGGCGCTTTAAGGGAAAGAGGTTTAATATTTAAAAATGCACCACACGTATCTTCCGTGCAATCCTTTATCATTCCGGTCTACAGCATTTATAGCAAACTAAAATACTTAATCGGTCTAAAATTATATGATTGGCTTGCCGGTAAGCTAAGGATAGGGAATTCTGCTGGTCTCTCCAAAGACGAAGTGATTCAGAAACTTCCACATATCAACCAAAATGGCTTGAAAGGTGGAATCCTATATTATGACGGTCAGTTCGATGATGCTAGGTTGGCTGTCAATTTAGGACAGACAGCTTTTGAGCACGGAGCAACTGTATTGAATTATTTTGAAGCAATAGAATTGCATAAGAATGAGTCTGGAAAAATTAATGGTATTACAATAAGAGATACTGAAACTCAGGACACATATCACATTCATTCCAAATCTGTTATAAATGCAACAGGGGTGTTTGTAGATGATATTTTAAAGATGGACTCCCCTAGTCATAAAAATTTAGTAAGGCCAAGTCAAGGATCACACATCGTTATTGATGAAAAGTTTCTGGACGGAAAGGACGCACTCATGATTCCGGAAACAAGTGACGGCAGGGTGCTTTTTGGGGTCCCTTGGCATGGAAAAGTACTTCTGGGAACAACAGATATTCCAATAAACGAACATATGATCGAACCACGCCCTATGGAGGATGAGATCAACTTTATTCTTAAGACAGCTGACAGTTACCTAAGCCCTGCACCTAAACGTGAAGATATTTTGGCTATTTATGCAGGTCTAAGACCACTTGCTGCACCAAAGGATGACGATGAAAGTACAAAGGAAATATCTAGGGATCATAAATTAATACGAAGTGAATCCGACCTTGTAACCATTACCGGAGGTAAATGGACAACCTACCGCAAAATGGCAGAGGACACAGTAAATATGGCAATTCAAGTGGCAGGATTAAAAGACATTCCTTGTCGAACAAAACATCTTTCGATCCATGGATCCACACCCGACGTATACCATGCCCACTGGAATCTGTATGGAAAGGATTACCAAGCTATTCAGCAATTGATTCAGGAAGACGATAGTCTACGTGAATTATTAGTGGAAGGCTATGAATATAATGCTGCAGAAGTGGTATGGGCATGTCGGTATGAAATGGTAAGAAAGGTGGAGGATTTTTTAGCGAGACGCTGTAGGCTATTGCTATTAGATGCAAAGGCATCTATGATTGCAGCTCCAAAAGTTGCCCAACTTATGGCTAAAGAATTAGGAAAAACAGAGGAATGGATACAAAAAGAAGTTAACCAATATATTGAACTAGCAAAACGCTACACTTTGTAGTTCAATAATTTATAAATATAAATTATAATGAAGGAATATATTATTGCATTAGATCAAGGTACAACGAGTTCAAGAGCGATACTTTTCAACAAAAAAGGCGAGATAGTCAATATTGCCCAAAAAGAGTTTCAACAGATCTATCCAAAATCAGGTTGGGTAGAGCATGATCCTCAGGAGATTTGGTCGAGCCAATTAGCTGTATTGACAGAGGCCCTTGCCAAGTCTAAGACCAAATTAGAATCTATCAAAGGTATTGGAATTACCAACCAACGAGAGACTACGGTGGTATGGAATCGTCGAACCGGAGAACCAATTTATAATGCAATCGTATGGCAAGACAGAAGAACAGCAGATTATTGCGCAAAGCTGATCAAAGATGGTCATTTAGATACTGTACAGGAAAAAACAGGTTTATTGATTGATTCTTATTTTTCAGCGACCAAGATCAAGTGGATTTTAGACCATGTCAAAGGAGCTAGGAAACTTGCTGAACGCAATGAACTAGCTTTTGGCACTATTGATACCTGGTTAATTTGGAATCTGACTGACGGAAAGGAACATGTTACAGACGTAACTAATGCTTCCAGAACGATGCTTTATAATATTAAGGATTTAACATGGGATAAAGACCTTTTGAAGTTATTTGATATTCCTGAGTCCATGCTTCCGGAAGTAAAAAGTTCTTCTGAAATATATGGAGAGACTTCAAAAGAACTTGGAAGCAGGTCAATTCCAATTGCAGGAATCGCAGGAGACCAACAAGCAGCACTTTTCGGACAGATGTGCATCAAGAAAGGGATGGCTAAAAACACGTATGGTACTGGATGTTTCCTTTTGATGAACATTGGCAATAAACCTGTTAAATCCGAAAATAAATTAGTAACGACAATCGGCTGGAAAATAGGCAAAGAGGTTGTCTATGCCTTAGAGGGGAGTATTTTTATCGGAGGTGCTGTAGTGCAGTGGTTACGAGATGAGTTAAAGATTATCAAAAAATCTTCGGATATCGAGGCTTTAGCGACCAGCGTTGACAACACAGATGGCGTATATTTAGTGCCAGCATTTGCGGGATTAGGGGCTCCACATTGGGATGCCAATGCAAGAGGGACCATATTCGGTATATCAAGGGGAACTACTGATGCACATATTGCCCGGGCAGCCATTGAAAGCATAGCTTATCAGACCCATGACATCCTCAAATCAATGGAAGCAGATTCTAAAGCAAAGATCAAAGAACTACGTGTGGACGGAGGAGCTACGCAGAATCAGTTTTTATTGCAATTTCAAGCTGATATACTGAAATCTACTGTAGTAAAACCAAAAATAACGGAAACAACAGCAATGGGTGCTGCATTCTTAGCGGGTCTAGCAGTTGGATTTTGGAAAGACTTGGAAGAATTACAGGAACTATGGCAGGAAGACAAAAGGATTGAAGCGAATAAAAGTTTAAAACTGTCTAAAAACCTTGAAGAATGGAACCGAGCAGTAAATGCAGTTATTTACTGGGCGAATCATGAGTAAACTAAATTAAAAACAAATTACAGAACCTTAATTATATGTCACCATTTATAGCTGAATTAGTAGGCACTGCTGTTATGATCCTTTTAGGAGGAGGAGTAGTCGCCAATGTAGTATTAAATAAAACCAAGGGGAATGACGGTGGATGGATCGTAATTACGACCGCTTGGGCATTAGCGGTTTTTGTAGGAGTGAATATTGCTGCCCCCTATAGTGGAGCCCATTTAAATTGTGCTGTGACCATTGCGAACCTTGCATTAGGTAAGATGGATTTAGCCACTTCCCTCTCCTATATTGGCGCTCAGTTCTTGGGTGCAATGATAGGTGCTACTGTTGTTTGGCTAGTCTATAAGAACCATTTTGAGGCAACAGAAGACCCAGGTGCAAAACAAGCAGTATTCTGTACAGAACCAGCAATAAGGAACCTACCTATAAACTTACTATCAGAGATCGTTGGAACATTTGTATTAATCTTTACTATACTTCATTTTACGGATGCCAAACTTGCGGATGACAATATCATAGGATTGGGATCTATAGGTGCTATTCCGGTGGCATTTTTAGTATGGGCAATAGGACTTTCCATTGGAGGTACAACAGGTTATGCGATCAATCCTGCCAGAGATTTAGGTCCACGTATTATACATGCTATCTTACCTATTAAAAATAAAGCTGGATTTGACGCAGGCTATGCCTGGGTACCTGTTCTTGGTCCAATTATTGGTTCTTTATTAGCTGTAGGATTAAATTTACTGATTCACTAAAAGATATGAAAAAGGGTTTTTTTAAGTTTTTGAATAAAATCAACCAAAAAATACTTCCAAAGTATAGTAAGGAAGACCCTTCTAAACTAAGTAAGCTACAACAGGCGGTTGTAGCTTACAGATATTATGTTTTAATTCAATCTATGGATTAAGCTTCTGCTTTTTGAGGCTCTTCTGCTCCAGGAGTTTCATCAATAATCTTCACTACATTGGATGGGAAAACAACATTCTTGCCATCCAATACATTTTTGATATCCTCACTTACTTGATTCTTCGTTGCCCAAAAAACTTCACGGTTTGCCCATGCTCTCACAGTTAAGCTAATTCCCGATTCTTTTAAATCACTAACTATAACTTCTTTTTTAGGGGTATCCAAAATTCTCTGATCTGCATTTAGCACAGAAAGTATTGCCTCTCTGGCCTGTTTGATATTCGTATCATAAGAAATAACAAAAGAAAACTGCATACGTCTAGCCGTAATTTTCGTATAATTTTTGATTACTGAGTTTGCCAATGTACCATTCGGACTAAAAACTCTAATTCCATCATCATCAATAATCGTAGTATATAATAAATCTATACGTTCTACAGTACCAGTGGAACCATTAGCACTTGAGATATAATCCCCAACATCAAATGGACGGAAAACCAAGATTAATACTCCACCAGCAAAGTTGGATAAACTTCCCTGCAAGGCCATACCGACAGCCAAACCAAAAGCTGATAATGCAGCAATGAAGGATGTGGTTTCAATCCCCATGGTATTCGCCACAGTTAAGATTAACAATCCATACAAGGTGAATTTCACTAAACTCTTAATGAAAGAACGGATTGTAATGTCGACATCTTTCTTTACAAAACGTTTGTCAATAAATTTTAGGACAAACTTAATGATATACCTTCCGATAAATAGGATTAAAAAACCTACCGCAATGCTCGGGATCTTTAGTAGGACAAGATCAAATAATTTTTCTAAGCTAGTTTCAATATTTGCAAAACTCATTATGTCAATGTGATTAATTCAGGGCAAAAATAAAAAATTACTTGTGTAAACAGGAATGGGACATATATTTTAAATAACTTTAACATATGGATTACTGCTATTTCGATAATAATGCGACCACCAAAATAGATTCAAAAGTGTTTGAAGCGATGCTCCCCTATCTTCAAGATTCCTATGGTAATGCGTCGAGTGTTCAACATAAATTGGGTCGTCAGGCAAGTCATGCCGTTGAAAAGGCAAGGATTCAAGTTGCAGACCTCATCAAGGCAAACCCAAAGGAAATCATCTTTACCTCCGGGGCAACGGAATCCATCAATACTGCAATTAAAGGTATCGGCAAAAGTTATCGATCTAAAGGAAGCCATATTATTACCACTCAAACAGAGCATAAGGCCGTTTTAAATTGCTGCGAGAGTCTGGAGAAAGAAGGATTGAAAATTACTTACCTTCCGGTAAATCGCTTCGGCGTTATTGACCTAGAAGACTTAAGAAGGAGTATTACCGAGGAAACTATTCTCGTAAGCATTATGGCAGCGAATAACGAGACGGGTGTATTACAACGGATTGATGAAATCGCCAGGATTTGTAATGACCAAGATGTTCTTTTCTTCTGTGATGCAACTCAATGGATCGGAAAGCTACCCTTGAGTGTCCAAGATATACCTATTGATATTCTATGCATGAGTGGTCATAAACTACATGGACCAAAGGGTATTGGTGCTCTGTATATTCGTAGAAAATCCAAACCTATCCAAATTCCGGGATTAATCGTTGGGGGAAATCAGGAGTCCGGATTACGTGGAGGAACCTATCCGGTTCATCAGATCGCTGGCCTGGGGGAAGCGGCTGCACAAGTCAAATATTCTGACCATGATTCGGATTTGAGGGATTATTTTGAAGAAAGAATGATCAATACGATTGAAGATATAGAAATTAGGACTAAAACGACCCATCGGTTACCAAATACCAGCAATATCCACTTTAAGCATGTAAAGGGTTCTGAATTAATGACCAAATTACCTAATGTTGCAATATCGTCAGGTTCTGCCTGTGTTTCTGGAAGTCGAGATCCATCCCATGTTCTAAAGGCTATGGGGTATACAGATGATGAGGCATATTGCAGCCTTCGATTCAGTTTTAGTAAGTTTACTACGAAAGAAGAAATTGATTACGCCGTTGAGGCATTGAGCTTGGCAGTAGATTCAATCCGTAAGAATTCCCCCATTTGGGAAATGTATAAGGAGGGATTAATATGACAGAAGGCAGATGATTGATTGTATTTATAAATTATGTTTTACGTAAATTTGTAAAATATTAAAGATAGAAGACATGGTTACCATTACAGATAAAGCAAAAGAACGTATCGACTCGATTATGAAGGAGGAGAACTATGATAGCAACTATTTCGTGCGTGTAGCAGTAGAAAGCGGAGGTTGTTCAGGTCTTTCTTATAAATTGAACTTCGATAATGAAGAGAAAAAAGGAGATCAGTTTTTTGAGGATAAAGGTGTCAAAATTTGTCTTGATATCAAATCCTATCTTTATTTAGCAGGAACTGAACTTGATTATTCGGATGGACTAAATGGGAAAGGATTTGAATTCCACAATCCGAATGCATCTAGAACTTGTGCATGCGGAGAAAGTTTCTCTGTATAGCAAATATTGTATTAAGTAAAATAGCCCTTCTAATTAGC
>JBEBTR010000165.1:0-6897 GCA_040393725.1 Sphingobacterium endophyticum
TTTTTATTAATAGGTAGATTGATTACCAGCCAGGATTCTGACCTAAATCAGGATTTACAACCAAATCCGCATTTGATATTGGTCGCAAATATTTCCTGTCTTCGAATTTTCGATTTTCGTCTGCTCTCCAGATGATATGTCCTTTTGTTCCTTCACTTAGTTTTGCAGCCTTCCCATCCACTACAAAATATGAAACACCTTGCTTAGGACTTGATGGAGTTTTGGTCACAAAGGATACATCTGCCGTACCATTACCATCTAAATCCATCTCCTGATCCATTCCTGGAACATAAATCCCTTTCCAAGGCATTTCCAAAAGGTGACCTTTCTTCCAGCGCATCAAATCATCATATCGCAATCCTTCATACACCAACTCAATTCCCCGTTCCCTTCTAACTTCCATAAGGTATTTATCAGAAATTTCAGGAAAATAAATTTGTTGAAGGTATTTATCAAGATCAACGGGTTGCTTTGGATCTACTCCAGCTCTTTTTCTTAATGCACCAATTGTCTGGTCCCACAATCCTGCATCGCCCGTAAGCTTACCCAATTCTGCAGCCGCCTCGGCATAGTTTAATAAAACCTCCCCAAAACGCAGCATCGTAATCGAATTATAACCCTCCGTTACCCCGTCAAGGCGTTTGTCGTCCAAACTAAATTTCATAATGTGATATCCAGTAAAGGTATAACCAAAGTTCGCCGGTGCAGCTGAGCCATCTGAACGTTTATATCCCAATCCACGAACCGTCTGTGCCAAACGTGGATCACGCCCTTTCATCTCCTCCACAAACAATAATTCATCGTATCCTGCCTTATCCGTAAATCTGCTGCCATCTGTATTTAAATAAGTATTTACAAATTGCTTGTTTAATCCCCACCTAGCACCAAATGTTGCTGAATTGAATTTCCATGTTATTTCATGCCAACGCTTTAATGCATTGTTATATACATTGGACCACATGATTTCAGTAGAAACTGGATTTTCGCTTGTGAATATTGTCCTATAATCCTGATTGGGATTGCCTGTACTGTGCAAGCTGTATTGTTTTGAATCCACCACTTCTTTGGCTGAATTCATAGCCTCCGTTAACCATTTATCGGCAGTGGATGCAAGCTTCAATTCCGTATGGTATTTTCTATAGGTACCTTCGAAAAGACAGATTCTTGATTTCATACCGAGTGCCACCCACTTGGTAATCATGGAAGAGGTATTGTCTTTTTTATCTCTGATATTGGCAACGGCAAAGTTCAAATCCGCCAAAACAGAATCCATGACCGCATGTCTTGGATCGCGACCCTTATAGAGCAGTTCCTTATCATCCGTAGATAAAGGTTTAGAATACCATGGCACATCTCCAAAATCTTTTACCATATCAAAGTAGAACATGGCCCTGTAGAATCGTGCAACTCCTGCATAATGGTTTCGCGCTTCTTCAGGTATGCTCGGGTTGTTATATTTACTTAAGAAATAGTTGATATTTCTAAGCTTAGTCCAGCTCCAGGAACCTTGATCAACAGCTGAAAAATTCCCGGCAATAAATTTTGGAGAGTTATTCTTTGAAGTATACTCGCCCATTTCATCTGCCTGTACGATTGCTAAGCCCGAAGGAATAAATTGTTGGTAAAAAGAATTAGAATACAGCTGTAAATCTGCTTCCGTGGTAAAGTAAGTATTAGGTACCAACTTGTCGAAAGGTTCACGATCTAGGAAATCTTTGCTACAAGATGTCATCGCTATCGCTGCCAATCCTAATATGCTGAATTTTATTTTTGAGTTCATCGTTGTCGAATTAGAAAGTAACATTTAATCCAAATGTGGTCGTCTTCAATTGTGGGTATGCATATCCCTCTCCTGATCCATTGGTCAATTCACCTATTGGTTTTTCGATAACTTCAGGATCAAAATTGTCTGTATGTTTGAATAGGTTAGAGAAAGTAAATAAGTTCTGAGCGCTAGCAAAAACCTGTACATTACCCAATTTTGTCTTCTTAAGCCATTCTTGTGGTAAATTGTAATCAATGGTTAGCGTTTTCAAACGTAGGTAAGCAACATCTTGTAAATAGCGGGTTTGCGGCGCACCTAATGAACGATCCGTTCCTAAAGCTGTATAACCTCTATATCGTGGGAAATATCCATCGGGATTTTCTTCTGTCCACATATCCTCCATCATTTTAGTGGGTTGATAGCCATAAGGTCTATTATATGGACCCCAGAACAATCCCGCTTCAGGCGAAAAGTAGTAATCACGCTTTCCGATTCCTTGGAAAAATGCTGAAAGTCCTATCCCATTCCATCTTCCCGATAAAGTAAAACCAAACTGATATCTCGGAGAATTATTTCCTATAATCCTTCTGTCTCCAGGGTTATCTACGGTATTGTCTCCTTGGTTTATTACCCCATCAACCTCTCCATTTGCATTCGGTAAATCCGCAAATTTTAAGTCTCCTGGAAGCCAAACATTATTATTGGAATTTCGAATAAAACTTTGGTCAGCGTGGTTTGCAACATCCTCTTCTGATGTGAAAAACCCTAAGGTTTGATAACCCCAAATTTCACCGATCTCCTGCCCTACGTAATATGATGAAAGCAATTTATTCGGATTATTGAACCTGGTTATATGAGACCTGCTATCCCATAAAGATCCATTGATACCCCAATTAAATGGCTTGCCAGCTAATTCAAACTGGTTATTGTAGTTAACCGTTAATTCCCATCCCTTTGTGGTCAAATCCGCAAAATTTCCGTAAGGAACTGCTGCTCCGAAAACATTGGGTAATGGCTCACCTACGGTAAACATATCATAGGTCATTCGGTTATACCAATCAAAAGTAAAATTCAAGGCATTATCGAAAAATCCTAAATCAACCCCAGCATTGAATGTAGTCGATCTTTCCCACGTTAATCCTGCAGGAATAACCCCCGGAATCGATGTATAACTAGGCTGAACTCCCCCTAAAATAACGCCTGTTTTCGCTACGGACATCTGCTCCAAATATCGATATGGAGCCACATTTCCATTTCCTAGAGATCCATAAGATGCCCTAAACTTCAAATTACTAACTAAAGGTTTCGCATCCTCAAAGAATGATTCATTTGACACGACCCATCCAGCCGATACCGAGGGGAAAAATCCAAATCGCTGGTCAGAAGGGAATTTTGACGATCCATCATAACGACCATTTAATTCCAATAAATATTTATTGTCATACGCATAGTTGAATCGATAGAAAAGTCCTAAATAAGCCCATTCATTTCCTCCACCTGTGATGTTGAAATTTAGCCCATCCATTAAATTAAAGTCAGGTTTATTCGGAAGGATAATTCCATCTCTTTGAGCATTTAATAGATTGATGGTCTGCGTTTCCACGTTATAACCAAGCAAGGCATTCACATCATGCTTATCAGCAAATTTCTTCTGATAGTTTGCCGTAATGTTTCCAGCCAAATACTTTCTACGCTCTCCTAATTCTCTTAGCAGACTTCTTCCGAATCGGTCGATAACCCCCGGAGAATTACTGTAGTTGATATAATTATTCGTACGGCGCTCATCCTCCCATGTTCTCGAGAATGTTAAATCACCTTTAATGGTCAACCCACTAACAGGCTTTATCACTACACCTGCAGTATTTCGCAAAACGGTATTGCTAAGTTCAGAGGAATTATTGCCTTCGATAAAGGAGGCAATTCCAGTGTATGCCGCTGAATGTGTATAGGTTCCATCCGGGTTATAAATAACAGCCATCGGATATCCTTGATGTTCAAACTGTCTCCAAATATTCCCATCTCCGTCTGCAAACATTGGATAATGATAATCATAAGTGCTGATTTCTGTATTATTCTGGAATGTCAACCAGTCTGTTACCTTAATATCTCCCTTCCCACGGATATTGTATTTATTGAATTTATCCGGGTTGAAATTAAATAGACCACCTTGGTGAAAATACCTTCCTGAAAGGAAATATGAAGCTTTCTCTCCACCACCGGAAACACTCATCGCCTGTTCCGTACTTGGCATATCTTGACGATAAACCATGTTATACCAATCCGTATTCCCAAAATATTCATAGCGATTCGTCGCCTTATTGAAAACGACTTCATCACCTCCCGATTCAGCATGCTTTTTCAGGGACTCCAAATACTCTAATGAAAATGGATAGATATTGTTAACAGATATTGGCGTAGATTTATAATCGTACCAAGCATTGAAAGCCTCGTTAAAATTTTTTGCCCAATCATACCCATTGGTCACTAATTTTGGTTCAACAACACGATTGTTAATTGAAAAATTAGAATTGAAGGTCACCGTTGCTTTTCCTGCTTTCGGATTCTTCGTTGTGATCAACACAACACCAAATGCCGCTCTTGACCCATATATTGCAGCCGATGAAGCATCCTTCAAGACCGTTACACTTTCGATATCATTCGGATTGATCATGTTTGGATCACCTTCAACCCCATCGATCAAAACTAATGCGCTACCACCAGCACCAATAGACGTCGATCCACGAACATTAAAAGTAGCCCCACGAGTTGGACTACCATCCACCATCTTAAGGTTTAAGTTGGGCAAAGTCCCTTGCAACATTCTACTTAAACTTGCCGCTGGGCGATTCTCTAAAACCTCAGAGGTAACTTGGGAGACCGCTCCTGTTAAGTTGATCTTCTTTTGCGTTCCATAACCAACAACAACAATCTCATCTAAATCATTTTTATTGTCCAATTGAACAACAATTTGGTTTAGGTCTCCTGAAATCTGCTGCGTTTTTGTATTAAAACCAACGTAGGACACCACTAAAGTCACATTGGATTTGTTGCTTTCTAAGGTAAATTGGCCATTTTTATCTGTTGCAGTACCACGATTTGTCCCTTGAATAACAACCGATGCATTTTCAATAGGGTTGCCACTACCGTCTACAACTTTACCACTGATAGTCTGCTGTATTTCAACTGTATTTATGAGCTCACTTCTTAATTTTGAAGCGCTCAAATCCATCGGAATGGACAATACCGTCCCTGCCAATAGAAAAATTGGTATATAAGATTTCATAAAATAAAAGGCTTATGCTATACTACTTCAAATTGATATTAAATTGTAAATGCTTGTCGCTTCTGATATAAGTAGACACAATTTCATAGCTTAATTGAGTCTGGCCGGATTCTGCAGTCAAAATCTGTGTTGATTCTGGATATAACACGATTTTCTTGGTTCCTTTACCAGAGTTTAACTGTAATTCGAAATACAAATCACTATTGTTTTTGATTTCATAGTATTTGGTCGTTACATTAGTTTTTGTATTTAATTTTTCATGATATGCGGGCGAAACAGAGATAGATGCATTCACCAAATTGCGAACGTTCTCTTCTTTTCCAAATAGGTAATGACTAGACCATGCAACTGTTCTTCCAGCCTCAAGCGCCTCCCGAATTCCAGCAGCTGAACGATCTTTTGCCATGACTAAAGTCATTGTACGATGTACCCCTTGCTGGCCAATATTATAATCATGTGCTATAAGATTATGTATATCAGTATTTCCAATAATGGTTAAATTCCTATCTAATGCCCAATCTAATGCTTTCTTATGAAAGCCTAAGCCATTGACAACTTCAATTCCATGAAGTTTTTTCTCTTGATACATTTTCTCAACGAAATCGATCCATTCATATGATCCAGGAATTGCTGTTGCTTTCCATCCTGGATGATTCCAGAAAATAAATGCTTTTTGAGCATAAGCTTTATCGATTGCCTCTTGATCCATTTTCGAATTATTATCTGAAACCAGAACATTGGCATCTTCAATAAATAATGCATTGAAATGACCTGGAGGAGTTTGGCGAGTCACCTCTGTACCTTTAACTAAAACAATGTTATTTTCTTTTGCAAGTTCAATGGCAAGATCATGCGATCGGTTATGATCTACTTTTACATCTGCACTATGAGGATTATACTCCATATGCTCTGTATAAGAAATGGCATCTAAACCTTCTCTCCATGCCTCTTGCACACGTACATTCGGCCAAACATGACCATCTGTAAATACGGTATGCATATGAAAGTCGCATTTTAATACTTGGTATCCATTTACATTCGGAATATTAAGGTTTTCTCTTTTTACAGGATATGCAAATTCACTTAGTCGAATAATTCCATCATCGGTTTGAGCTTTGAGCGATGTTACTGAAAGGATTAAAGCTCCAATGAGTGTTAGTTTAAATTTCATTTGTTTATGGTATTGAGTTATGGAGCCAAAATTAGAAAAGCTTTATTAAGTAAATATTAAGGATTTGTTTTCGATTAATTAATAAAATGTAAGAATATTAAACATTCCAAAATTAAATTAAATTGGACTTGATTATCTATAAACCTCTGCTAATACAATAATTAAATAATTGATTTTCATATATTTAAATAGATGTCGCTTAAATATTTTTTACACAAACAAGAAAGTAAACTATTTTATTTTATTTGAAAAATCATTCTATTAAAAAGAAATAAAAAGTTAAAAACAAAACACTTTTAAAGAGTCTAGAAAATAGCAAATCTGATAAGAAATAATAATAGGTTTCGGGAACATCTATAAACCTACTCGAGGATATAAATTTATTTTTAAATCAACGTTAACTAAAATTTCTAAATGTGTTTTCCTTGGGTTTGGCTTTGGTCTTGTTCGTGTTTTGCTCGTGTCTCATCCACACCTCACTTTGTTCTAATCCGGAGCTCGTCCGCTTGTAAGCAGACGAGCTCCGGATGATGTCCAACCAAGATGCGGACCAGTCACGAGCAAAACACGAGCAAAACTCGAAGAAATATGGATATTAGGATTCAAAAAGAGCATCAGGAGGATAAAAATTAATTCAATAAAAAAGGCATGAAAAATTTCATGCCTTTAATAATAGAA
>JBEBTR010000166.1:0-6816 GCA_040393725.1 Sphingobacterium endophyticum
CTAAAGACGGATATCCTGGTAAAGAGGCAAAAGCAACAGGAACATTTGGGGTGTTTAGCTACGATCAGGTTGAAGTAAAACCTGAGTATCCTGGTGGAATTAATCAATTTAGAAATGATGTATCTGAGGCATTTGATTACCCACAAGAGGCCATTGATGCAGGTGCAACAGGAGAGCTAGAACTTAGCTTTGTCATTAATAAAGAAGGTAAGCCTGTTGAAATTAAAGTAGTTAAGGATTTTGGATACGGATCTGGTTTAGCGGCTGTAAAGGCTGTTAAAAGTACAAAAACTTGGAAACCTGGAAAATATAAGGGATTGGAAGCAGATGTGACCTATATCCTTCCACTCCGATTGAATTTAACAGAAATTTAATTAATTAACAAAATCTAAAAGGCTGTAAATAAGATGAATTTTGTTATATGGGGATGATAATAAGAATCCTGATAAATTTCCTTGTAGGTTGTATATTGATATTCTTCTTTTCATGCAGAACCGAAAAGTTTTCTAGCCATGGTTATTTCACAGCGGATGTCGATAAATATTTCAATGAAAAAGAGGGGGTTAATGTATGGGTTTATCGATCTTTCCAACCTCGGGATACAGGGAATACGGGGCTGAGAACTCAATCGTTCTATCCATTGGATACAAGAATGATGAAGTCCGTAGGCTTAGGTAGGAAAGGGGATAAGGTTCTATTTTCTGTTGTTCCAGACTCAAGGCCCTATTATAATATGGTTGCGGTCAAGCACAAAAGGAGGAAATTCAAAATAGAGGATTTTGAAAAGCGAACCTATAATCGTGCAGATTATTTTCAGAAAGATTATTCCACTGAAGGGATGACCATAAAACATGTCTATATCCCTTACGGGAAAAAAGAGAGTATGAGTTTATTGTTTTATGCCCTGAATGTGGAAGGCAATCCAAGAGACCTGCCTTTGGGTAGATTTGAATATTTAGCAAAAATTAATGCATTGGAATTAAAGGAAGAGCTTCAATACAAATCGTATTGGCAAATATTTGATTGTGGTTCAACTTCCAGGAAACAATGGATCATACAACCAAATGCTGAATTATTAAAAGGTAGGGATATAATTTATTTAAAGCTTTTTGATATTTATGGAGCGAATAAGACGATCTCTTATTTCAAACTTATAAAAAAGGGAGATACGGGGTCCATTGAACTTAGTTTATGCCCAAATAACTATGTATTTGAATACTATGATGAAAAGGGAAATATATTGGAAAAAGGTGAATTTAGTATAGGGAAAGTAAAAGATCCTTCAGGAAACTGAAGGATCTTGATTTTTTAAGCTAAAAATAGTTTTTCCAACTCTAAAGGGGCCACGTATTTACCATCCTTGTAAACACGCATATTGCCACCGGATATTTCATCGATTAAAATGATCTGATCATTTGTTTTATCATGTCCAAATTCCAATTTTATATCGTAAAGTTCCAGACCTTTTTTTGCTAATTCATCTTTTACGATTCCGCAGATTTTTTTGGTCAATTCTTTTAATTCTTGATATTGTGTTCTGCTAAGTAATCCCAACATTTCCAAAGCGTCTTCTGAAATAACAGGATCTCCACGTTCATCATCTTTAATGGTTACTTCGACAAAACTGTCCAAAGCTTGACCTTCTTCACAATATGCTGCATATCTCCTTAGGAAGCTTCCAACGGCTCTGTAGCGACAGATAACTTCCAGTCCCTTTCCAAATACCTTAGCATCCTTTACAATCATTTGAACTTTGTCAATGTCTGAAGAAATAAAATGGGTGGGTATTCCCAATTTATTCAGAACTTCAAAAAAGTAAGTCGTCATTTTGAGGCCAGATTTTCCAGCACCTTCAATTGTTAAACCTACAGTATTAGCGCCTGGGTCAAAAACTCCGTTTTCTCCAGTTACATCATCTTTAAATTGCAGAAGAATCTGATTGTTCCCCAGACTGTAAACGTCTTTTGTTTTTCCTTGATAGATTTTTTCCATGATGGTTTCAGTTAATTGAGGCGAATTTATTAAAAAATGACCTATTTTTTAGGCTATCCTTAATGAATCCTTACTTTTCTAGCTTTAAAGCCTTCAATTCTCTTTGTAACTCTTCGATTTTATCTATCAAATTGCTGACTACTTCAATCCCTTGAACATTTAAATCCAATTCATAATGCCAAGTAGAGAAACGTTCAACATGGTACACTTGTTCTTCCTCTAGATATTCCTGCTCTTCCTGTACAATGATTTCAATCAGTCCGTTGCTATGGAGCTCATGGACAAAGGTATATTCAATATTGTTGGTTTTGCAGATGTCGATTACTCTAAATAATGTCTTTTCCATAGTTTATTTTAATGAATCCGCTAATTGTTCTACTATTTTTTTCTGATCCTCTGTTAGGTTCGTCGGTAATTTGACCTGTATTTCAGCATAGAGATCACCAAATTCACCATCCTTTTTATAGATTGGGAATCCTTTGCCTTTCAACCTTATTTTAGAGCCATTTTGGGTCTCTGGTTTTATTTTAACGTTAATTTTACCGGTTAAGGTATCAACAATAGTCTCCCCACCCAATATTGCGGTTGGTAAGTCTATATCGATATGGGTGTAAAGGTCATTTCCTCGGCGATTAAATCGAGGGTCAGGTTTTATAGAGAAAGTAATATAAAGGTCTCCATTTGGTCCTCCATTGACTCCATCCGCTCCTTGCCCTTTCAGACGGATTTTTTGACCGTCTTCAACACCTGCCGGAATGGTTATACGGATGTTTTTACCATTTACAGTAAATGTTTGTTTATGAGTTTGGGAAGCTTGTAATAGTGTTAATTCTACTTGGGTTTCATAGTCTTGTCCTCTGTAACTTCCACGCTTGCCTGAAGAGCGGCCACCTCCAAATCTTGATCCGAATAGGTCCTCAAAGAAATCTGAATATTCACCAGTGTCATAATTACCATTGTAATTATTGAAATCAAATCCTTCGAAAGGATTTTGACCGGCAGAACCACTTGATCTAGAACCTCTCGAACGAGCATACTCCTGTTGAGCTTTCTCATATTCTTCGCCATGTTTCCAGTTTTCACCGTATTGATCGTATTTCTTTCGTTTTTCGGGATCAGTAAGGACTTCGTTAGCTTCGTTTATCTCTTGGAATTTTTTCTTCGCACTTTCGTCATTCGGGTTTAAGTCAGGATGATATTTGCGGGCCAGCTTTCGGTAAGCTTTCTTGATATCATCTTGGCTTGCCGATTTATCCAATCCTAAAACATTATAATAATCTAAAAATGCCATATAGTTTATTGATTTAAAAAAAGAACAAGTTGAGTAGGGTTTTGTTTAGTAATAGCTTTACTCAAATTTACAATCTAAAAGTGTAAAAGTAAAGGGAGTTAAAGGAAACAAAGTTGATTATGAACTGTTCTAATAGAAAAAGGAATTATTATGGATACCAATAGACTTTCTAAAGCGATGGAGACCTCGCTGATAAAGCAAATGACAAAAGAAAATCAAGCATCTCAGATTTATTTAGCTTTAGGATGCTGGGCGGATACAAAAGGGTATGGGGGTGTTGCTAATTTTTTATTTCGACATGCACAGGAAGAAAGAAATCATATGATTAAAATCATGATGTATATTCTGGAGCGTGGAGGAACACCTAAGGTAGAGGCTGTTGAAGAACCAAAGATACTTCCTAAAACAATTTCAGAATGCTTTGATTTGGTATTTAAACATGAGGTTGATAATACAAATGCTATTTATGGTCTTGTTAATCAATCCATGGATGAAAAAGATTGGGCAACATGGAATTTCGCACAGTGGTTTGTTAAAGAACAGATCGAAGAAGAGAAATTGGCAATGGAATTGATTGATAAATTAAAAATTGCTGGAGGAGACCGTGCAAGTGATGAATCATTATTTGAATTGGATAAGTACTTAGGCAATGCACCTGATGAGGTGACTTTGGCTAGAGAATCGACTGCAGATAATCCGGAATAGACATACAATTTATCTAAAATATTAAATGGCGTCCCAAAGCCATGCACTTGAAAAACAAAGAAGGGCAGATTATTTCTGCCCTTTGATTTTTAGGAAATATGCCACACCGATGGTAAAATGTTGAGTGTTTTGGGGTTTTTCTCTGGATATGGAGATAAATAAACTCGTCAGAAAGATCAATAAGATGCTGAAGAGTTTCCATATAATTTTTGCTATCATAAATGCATCCCTTTTATTTTGGTTTTTTCTGGTTATAATAATCAAGATTTCCAGTTAATGTTAGAGCATTCACTTGCTTATCTTCTGGATATTTTCCGATGATGATATTGCTCAAACCTTGAAGATCTGCGTTAAGGGAGTCTACTTGGGTATTCTTTTCTAAAACCAATAATCCATTATTTAATTTAACATCTAATTTTTTGGTTAAAAAATTATCGATTTCAAATCTGGATTTACCTTCAACACTTAGTTTAATGGCTGATAAGGGAGAGATTTTTTCTCTAGTATTTATTGAAAGGTTAATTTTTGATGCATTTTTTAGATTAATTGAATTAATTCCATTGGTAGGGTTGCCATATGGTTCAACTGTAATGTTACCTGTTGTTCCTACAAAAGTAAGGGAATAAGATTTACTAGGATTCACATTGATGTTTAATGATCTTTGTTCATTCGGTTGAATGGTTATAATCAAAGTGTCTTTATTTTTTTCATAATGCAAATCTTTATATTGACCCATCGAGGAAGCTTTGGCACTCGTTGAATCCGAATAAGAAATATAGGTATACAAATTTTCATTGTTACCGATGATTTTTATATGACTGATTCCATCAAGTTTTGCATACTTAATTTCATTGGTTTTATCGAGTTTAAGGATCATGGCAGAAAAGATATCCTTAGGTTTTTCAGTAGCTTTGTCTATGAATACATTTCCTTTTAAAGGTTCCATAAATACATAGATAATCCATATAATTAGGATGGAAGTAAATAGTAATATATTTGACTTTTTCATAATTAGTTCGATTTATAGAGTTCGATTAATTCATCAATACTGATGTTTAATAACTTTGCAGACTGAAAGAATTTTGGGGCTTCCACTTGCAGGAAGTTAGCTTTCATTTCTTTCAGAATAATTTCAATGGCATTTTCAGCTACGAATAACCCTAAGCCACGTTTGTTGAAGATAATTTCATCTTGCTGTAGCTTGTCATAGGATCTCATGACTGTATTTGGATTAACTTCTACACTTGCGGCAAATTCTCTTACTGAAAGGATTTTTTCACCGATTGCCCATTCTCCGGTCAGGATTTTCTCTGCTACGAGATCGATGATCTGTAAATAAATGGGTTTGTCTGACTCAAATTTCATCTAAACCTCCTTCTCCTTTAAAAAGTAATAAAATCCAATATAACAAAGGATGGTTGCTAATAATAAGGGCCCCCAATCATAAAAATTTATAAAGAATTGATTGGTTATCCGTTGTGAATATCCATTCCAGATCAATGTTCTAAGGGAGACACCTAAAATTACACTGAACACTATAAGAGCTGCTGAAATTAAAAGGCTGTATTTTCGGAAATATAGTCCAGCAAATAAGCAAAAAGGGAAGAAAAGGAAGATAATGTATAGTTTCGTAAAAAATACCAAGGTCCATTTTGTATTATAAAAAACAGAATATTTGCTGATTTCAGTATATAATAAACCTTTTCTATCAAATGCTTCCATTATTTCATTCCAATACAGCGTTTTTAAAATCGCTTCTATTGAAAAGTTCATAAATAAAATAAATAAAGAGCTATAGAGCGTTATAATCAGGGCAATTATAATATAAGAGGCAAGTTTCTGGCCTGCACTAATTGGAAGGGTAAAGTCATAGGTTTTATAAAACAGTTTAGGAATAAATAATAGATGCAAAAATGGGAGTAAAATAATAAGCGATACTGTCCAGTTCATAAATCCAATATTGGAAATTGAAATCAGAGCATTGTCGTCCAATTTAACAGGAGAATTTTTAAGAAGTTCCCAGATTTCTCCTGAAAGGAAAAATAGCCCTATTCCATATAAGACAAAAGCAATCAGTGGGATAGAAAATATGAGATATTTATGTGATGCAAGAATGCAGTTCAGATAATTAATTATTGGTTTCATAGTTCAATTGGTTTCGGATTATTTGTAAAAGCATTGAATAAAAACTCGATATCTAGCTTTGCTTCCTCGCCACTATTATTTTTTACGAGGTAAAAGGGGCCTGCTAAATCATCTTGGACATAAACGGCATTTTCAGCATCCTGGGGAGATTTACTAATCTTAAATTGATTGGATAACTGATAGATGTTTTCATCAAGCACAAGGCTTCCATTTTTCATAATCAATAGATGATCGAATAAAGTATCGACATCTCTTATTTGATGGGTAGCTATTAGAAATATTCTATCGTCATTAATGTATTTAGTTAACAATTTTCGAAAGATAGCTTTTGAAGGAATATCCAAGCCATTTGTTGGCTCATCCATGAGGAGGACTGCGCTATTACAGGCTAATGCAAAAGAAAGGTGAACTTTTCGATGCTGTCCCAAGGACAAAGCTTTCAGTTTGTTTTCAGTGGGAATACTGAATTCTTTGATACATTCCAAAAATTGTTGATGGTCATATTTAGAATAAAATGCCCCGTATATTTTACCGAATTGCTCAATTCCCAAATCTGGCAATTTACTGTGGTCAGGCAAAAAATAAACATTATTGAGGTATTCCGGGCAACGTTCTATACTTAAATGTTCATTGTATTCAACCGTTCCATCCTTAGGAATTAACATGCCTACAATTAATTTTAG
>JBEBTR010000167.1:0-6776 GCA_040393725.1 Sphingobacterium endophyticum
GCTAAGAAGATTACTAGTAAAGAAAGTATTCCAAAAATTGCAGTATAGATCCTTGTATTATTTAATTGCTTTGTCTCAATATCTATAAGGCGCTTCCTAGCATTGATAACATCATTCGTATATTGATTTCTAGCTTCATTGATTCTGGTTTGGTCGGAAGCTAAGGATTTAAGGATCTCGTCAGCAGATTCCTTATTAAAGTCATGATCATTTTCAAGAATTGATTTTGTTAGTGTTTTAACATTTTCAGCCGATTTTGGAATGCTACTGAATAACTCATTTGGTTTTTCAATCTTTTGAATAAACCCTTGAATCTCATCATTTAATTGTTCTTCTACCAGCGGGTCAGAATTTTTTTCCAAGTTTTTATACTTCGACAATTTCTGCACATCTAATTCCCATTCTTGGATATTGTAAAAACTTTCCTGAGCTATATCAATGTAATTATCAATATTAACTGAATAAGCGCGCTGTTTATTTAGAAAATACCAATAGGAAAATATAATGATAAGATTGGCAATAATAATACTAATAATAAATTGCCATTTTAATTGACTGAACTTATTCATGTTAGATCAGAATATTAGCTTTAAAATTCATAAGAATATACTTTTTGATTCACTTTTACACTAGCTTTGTTTAACAATAATTCGAAAAAATAAAGCTCCTAACTATAACCTTTGAAAAATAGTTAATACATATGGTAAACAGCTGCAAATGTAAGCAACTATTATGAATACGTGTTATAACTCAAAAATGATTATAATAATACTGTTTAATAGTATAGATACTGTAATATTGATTCACTAAGTTTTATTTAACTTATTACAAAAATCTGAATTTTTGTTTTAATTTCAGTTTATTTTAGTTTAAAAAATTAATAATTAGATGCTTAAGTTTAAATCCGGCATTAATAATTGATGAATTTGTCCCCAAAATATGATTGAGATTCAATCATAAATTTAATAATAGTTGTTTAATGATGAAATGATTTTTATAGTCAATTGATAAATTAATAAATAAATTAATTAAAAAGGGATGGTTCCAAGGGGGACTAAGTTTAATTTATTTTTTTATCTTTAAGATTTAGAAACATTATTAATTTAAAAATTAATGGACTCACCAATTCAATTAGTTCTCCTGATTACTGGATCAGTAATTGCCATTTTCATATTGTTATATTTGTTACCTGTAAATCTTTGGTTTACAGCACAGTTATCAAATGTAAAGATCAGTTTATTGAATTTAGTGTTGATGAGATTGCGTAAGGTACCACCGTCATTGGTAACGAATGCAATGATTACATCTACCAAAGCTGGATTAAGAATTACATCAAATGAGATTGAAACTCACTTTTTAGCTGGAGGAAATGTTAATAAGGTAATCAAAGCTTTGATTTCTGCGGATAAAGCGAATATTCCCCTTGATTTTAAATTAGCAACAGCAATAGATTTAGCTGGACGTGATGTATTTGACGCAGTACAATTATCAGTAAATCCGCAAGTAATCAATACTCCTCCTGTAGCTGCTGTGGCTAAGGACGGTATTCAATTAATTGCCAAAGCGCGGGTCACTGTTAGAGCGAATATCAATCAATTGGTAGGTGGTGCTGGTGAGGAAACTATTTTAGCTCGTGTAGGTGAGGGGATTGTAACAACAATTGGTTCTTCTGAAAATCACAAGGAAGTATTGGAAAATCCTGATCGTATTTCTAAAACAGTATTGTCTAAAGGCTTGGACTCTGGAACGGCTTTTGAAATTTTATCCATCGATATTGCAGATATTGATATTGGTGAAAACGTTGGTGCAAAATTACAGACTGACCAAGCTGAGGCTGATCTAAAAGTAGCAAATGCACGTGCCGAAGAGAGAAGAGCAATGGCCGTTGCAACGGAGCAAGAAATGAGAGCAAAGGCTCAGGAAGCTAAAGCTAAGGTGATTGAAGCCGAGTCACAATTGCCATTGGCAATGGCTGAAGCCTTTAGAAGTGGAAATCTTGGAATTATGGATTACTATAAATTACAGAATATCCAGGCTGATACGGATATGAGGTCCTCTATCTCGAGACCACAAGGCCCTGAAAAGAAATAGTAAAATCTAAAATCATAATAAGAAACCCTAATAAGGTAAGATTCTGTCTTAACTTATTAGGGTTTTTTGTTATACGAAAAAACCCTGACGATGGGCGCCAGGGTTTGATACTAACCAATTATAAACCTAAATTATGAAAAGACAATTTTAAATATTAATTCTACTTATCCTTCGAATTATGAAACAAAGGTACGCCGAGAATTAATATTAGCAAAGGATTGTTAATAAAAAGTTTCCTTTGCAACCATTTTCTGACAATTCTCTGATTTATTTGTTGTAACAAATAAAAAATTGGCTTAATCGGATTAGGAATAAAAGTTTTTGGTCTATAAAAAATATTTATTTTTGAGGATAACGATTGATTATGGTCATAAAGAAATTTTCTGCTATTAAAGCAGTAGTGTTGGATGTGGATGGCGTATTAACGGACGGAAAACTCCTGGTTACAGAAGCAGGGGAACAGCTGCGAACTTTCTTTGTAAAGGATGGTTATGCCATGCAGCTCGCTGTAAAAATGGGATTGCAGATTTGGATAATTTCTGGAGGAACTTCTAACGGAGTGCAAAAGAGACTGCAGGGTTTAGGAATTACCGAAATACATTTGGGTGTGAAAAATAAAATGGAGGTACTCAATCAATTATTGGAAAAATATCAGTTAAATCTACATGATTTAATGTATGTGGGTGATGACATGCCAGATTATGAAGTGATGCAGGTCGTTGGACTTGCTGTTTGTCCAAATGATGCCGTTGAGGATATCAAAACCATATCACATTATATGTCTCCAAAAAATGGAGGTGAAGGGGTTGTCCGGGATGTTTTAGAAAAGATCCTTAAGCTACAAGGAAAATGGGGCGTTCAGACTGAAATAAAAAGTGTTTAATGTTATTACAAAATATACTTAAGGAAGTCCCTGTTATATTAGGGTCTAAATCTCCTCGACGAAATGAATTATTAAAGTCCATGGATATTGACTTCAGCATAGAAGTTAGAGAAACAGATGAATCTTTTGATAAGGAATGGAGCGCGGTAGATACCGTCAAATATATAGCAGAAACTAAATTATTAGCATTCAATGACGTAGATCCAAGCCATTTAATCATCTGTGCCGACACGATTGTGGTAGATCAAAACGGAAAAGTCATTGGAAAACCTCAAGATCTGGCTGAAGCAAAGGATGTGATTTTAGCCTTATCAGGGAAGGAACATCAGGTATATACCGCGGTAGCATTTTCCTATCTTGGACAGAAGATCTCCTTCGTAGAAGAAACAAAAGTATGGTTTAATAAACTTTCCGAGGAAGAAGTAGCATATTATGTAGACCGATATAAACCCCTGGATAAAGCTGGTTCATATGGTATACAAGAATGGATTGGAAGAATTGCTATTGAAAGAATTGAAGGCTCTTATGAAAATGTAATAGGCCTGCCTACTGCTAGGTTACATAAAGCTCTTAAAGAATTATTTATTTAAACTGATTTTTTTACTCTAAGAAGTAGTAGTTTCCAGCGAATTAGCGCTGGAAACTACTACCAATTACTTAATGGTATATCTAATTCCTGTATAGAACATTCTACCAGCAATAGGTCCCCATAGCATATTGGTGTCAAAGTTTTGACCAAATGGTTGTTCAAAAGCAAGGATTGGATCTTTTTGATAGAAATTTGTCAGATTTTCTCCGCCAATATAAATATCAAAGTTTTTATTTTTCCCAAAAGATTTGCTGACTTGCGCATTCATGGTTACATAAGAATCTGATTCTGTTGGCAATTGAAATTCAATTGGATTAGTGCCAGTATTTGGAATTCTTTTCTTACCAACAATATTCAAGGTATAGTCAAAGCTCCATCCAGAATGAAGATTGTAAGCAAGATTCATAAAACCACGATGTTTAGCAGTTAATGGCTTTTGCAATTTTCCTGATTGGTAGTCCGTTTGAACATCAAGCATTCGATATGCTATTCTTGCCTCAAAGTGCTGAAGTGGCATAAACCTAAATTCTGCCTGTAAGCTATTGGAAAAGGACTTACCATCTAAATTATAAAATGATACTTCTCGAGGGTTTTCAAAATCCACCACTACCTGATTTTGAAAATTGTTATGGAATAGTTCAACCGATAAGCCTGATTCTCTTCCAAACAATTGGAAGCTTTGATCCAATGTTAGTCCAGTGTTCCATGACACTTCCGGTTTTAATCCATATGCACCATCTCCAGCTGTCAGGTTAGCAAGTCCTGCAATTGTTCTACTCGAAGCAAAGATTCCTAAATTTTCAGCAAATATATTCGCAGTCCTTTGTCCACGACCTGAACTCAATCGTATGGTTGTTCCTAAAATTGGCTCATAGCGCAAAACTGCTCTTGGTGTTGTAAACCAGCCATATAGGTTATTGTAGTCTTGGCGTAAACCCAATACTGCATCGAATTTTTCATTGGGACTAAACGTATATTCTGCAAACGCTCCAGCTACAGCCTCTTTTCTGCCAAAGTCATATTTATATTCTGAATTTAACTCCTTTCGGGCCAATAATTCATCATACTTATCATATTGGATGGATGCCCCAACTTTATATTTGTGAGCCACATTTCCAATGATGTCCTGAAATAATAGATTCGCATAATAGGAATTCTGTTCATTATCATAGGCATTTAAACCAAAGAAACTTTCTTGTTTGTATTGGCTTGCAGATAGTTGTAAACCAATACTACGGTGTTTATTGGTTGGGAAAACATATCCAAGCTTACCAAAACCTTCGATACGTTGATTTTTAAATCCTAAACCGTATTTATTGGTCGTGAATTTATCTGTATCCTCATTAAAGTCTATTTGACCTCCTATACGATCATCATGTAAGAATTTAACCCCAAATTGTGCAATGATACCTTTCCCATTTTCATAATGCCAGCGGTTGATTCCTGAAAATAGGTTTCCTACCGGCAGATCACGGAAACCATTTTTACTGAAATTCATTTCCTTGTTATACATGAAATTGTCATGTAATAAAAGCCCAACCGACCATTTTTCATTGATATGCTGTGCAAGATTCAGGTTAATGTCAGTTCTACCCATGTTGTTTGCATAAGCATTGAAATATAGCTTATCAGAATTATGAGGTTTTTTGAGTTCAACATTAATCTGTCCAGCCATATTTTCAAAACCATTCGCTACGGATCCAATACCTTTGCTGATATTGATCGCTTCAATCCAGGTTCCGGCAATACTGTTTAACCCTAATGGTGAAGCAAAACCCCTCGGTCCTGGCAAGCCCTCTACCGTCAATTGTGTATATATACCTGCTAATCCTAGCATTTGGATTTGCTTACTACCAGTTACAGCGTCACTGCTAACAACATCTACTGAAGCATTGGTTGAAAAACTTTCACTTAGATCACAACAAGCTGCCTTAAATAGCTCCTTAGCTGTAATTGTTTCTACACGATTAGGAGTTAACTTCGAAATGTAGTTTGATTTTTGTCTCCGAGTGACAACGATCTCCTGCAGCGAGTTGTTTTTAGCTTGAATAACTAAGACTTCGTGAAGGTTTTTAACTTCTATAGTGTCCCCTTGCATACTTGCATGTGAAATGACAAGGTTTCTGTAAGGTTTCTGATGCATAATTTTGAATACACCATTTTCATTTGACTTCACCTTTTTACTCGGATTATCTGCCCAATAAATTGTAACATTGGTAATAGGGGTGAGGTCTCCCTTTTCACTTTCATTCACTACTACACCAGTTACTTCGTGGTCATGATCGTGGTCATGCCCACCATTAGCATCATGCTCGTGAGTATCTCCTTCTGCATGTTCATGTTCTTCATGGCTGCTGTCGGTTGCTGAATCCATTCTTGGATATAGACAACATTCATGTAAAGTTTCATATACTTCATCAGGCGCTTTATATTGTTTTGTGTCATGTCCTGCGGCAGCAATCCCTTGTTTGATTTTGTCCAGGCTGGTCTTTTCAGATTCATAAGATACCGAAGCAATTCCGGTGTTGATATCCCAATTGATGGATTTCGCACCGGCATCCTTTGCTGCTGTTTCAATGCGTTTTTTACACATGGCACAATTACCGGAAACTTCAAATTTTTCTGTTATTGTCTTGTTTTGGGCAGATAGTCCAGTGCCCACGGAAATAAAAATTAATACGAATAAATATCTAAATAAGTGCATATCTCAATGTAATTAATGATTCAAAAAGTCTAGAATGATTTTTAGAATATTAATACATCAAATAATGAAGGTGCAGTTTAGTAGATAGACGGAATGATTCTCCGCAAATAGTGCAGGTTTTAATGGGATGGGAACTTGTGGTTGTTCTTCCATCATGATTTCCCAGGTAGTAATGATCCAAGGAATCAGTACAATGGCTGGAGAAAAATCAAATACATTCCCAAAAAGCATTTTTGTCCGTAATTGGTCGCTTTCGGAATTTAATTCAAAATCTACCTTGGAATCTTTACAGGAATGATCATCCTCACAAGCAGCATTGGCTAACTCGTTTTGATCATGGTTATGGTCCTCATGTGGTTTTGTGCACATTGGACAGCTGTCATGTGATACTTTTATATCATCAAGTACAGAGAAGGAAGTGCTTTTTCCACAATGGTGCATATAAATTGTAGCTCCTGTACTGCATACAGAATAAATCAATAGTAAGCATATGGCTACAATTTTTCTCA
>JBEBTR010000168.1:0-6762 GCA_040393725.1 Sphingobacterium endophyticum
TCTTCAATAAGGTCAGCATCTATGAAATTATACCTATGGATAACGATGAATTAGAGCGTTTTATGGTTGCCTATCGACCAGATTTCGAAGTTGCCAAAACTTGGACATCCTATGATCTACATGTATATGTTAAAAAATCCTATAAAGAATTCAAGGATAATGGATGTGGAAATCAATTTATACTAAAATAATAAACTTCAACAAAACATTTGATAAAAATTGCCCGCCATTTCAACTATATTTTCTGTTTGATTATTTATGTTTTGAATTCCAAGAATATACAGTTTTGATATTGGGATTTTTCGCTAATATATTTAAAGATTTTTCTGTAATATTTGTTTCATTTAGATTAACAGCATTCAACTTTTTTAATCCAACAAGAAATTCACTAGCCTGATCAGTAATGGGATTTTTGTCAAGCCGAATTTTTTCAAGATTATGGAATTCCTTTAATATGCTCAAATCTGTATCTGCAATTTCATTTTCTGAGAGGTTGAGCCAGATGATATTTTTTGAAACTTTTAAAAGAACCGGACTGATTTCAGGAAGTTTTATTCCGGAATTTGATCTTAAGGTTACATCTAGCATCAGAGGTTTATTCAGCATTATTCGAACTTTCAACCCCCTTTCTCTCAAAGCGTTAATGTCTGCTATGTTAATATCAGTTGGAATATCAGGAATTAATAAGCCAGAATCAGAAGGACTCGCCTCCAGTTTATTTGAGGAAGAAGATAACCCTACATAACTTTCTATTACAGGTCTAATTCTCTGATGATCTTTCATCGAAATAAATTGCACATTATCTCCTGAGGCACCGGCATTAATCCAGAATTTAACAATTTCCACTTCATCCTTCGTTAGTGCTGGTTTACCATCACTTGGCATAAATTCTTTATGGTCTGAATCAAGAGTTACCCGTCGAAACAACTCACTTTTTTCAAGATTGCCTGCTACCACAGCATGGCCAGATTTACCACCTTTAACTACCTCAGAAAAAGACTCTAAATTTAGATCTCCTTTCATCTTATCAGCACGGTGGCATTGAACGCATTTACTTTTTAAAATTGGCCCAACTAGATCCTCATAAATTAAGACTTCATTAATTGTCTTCGGTTTATTCCGGGATTTATAGGTTAATACTTTAAAACTTAAATATTCCTGACCATGGGTAAGGCTTGCTCCCTGATGTCCTGTAAAAGCCAATAACACACCTAGGCCTATTAAAAGAACTGAATTTAACCGATTGCCCATTTTCGACCTTAAATTAAAAGTATCTATGCTGACTAACCAATAAATTCCTGTCAATAAAGCGAATAAGATTCCGGAAAATTTATGGGATTCTAAAATGTTAAGGTCATATTCTCCTGTTAACGAAAGTAAATAGCCAAATACAGATGCCAAAATAGCTGCGATAAAACTTAAGAAAAGAGTAATTGAAACAGCCGGTTTTAAATTTTGATATTTGGGAATATAGCTTAAAATATCAAAAACAATTGCTATGATCAAAAATCCAATAGGAAGATGAACGATTAGTGGATGTAATCGACCAGAGAAAGTAAAAATATCTAAAAGCATCATGTTAGAATCTCTTTTACAACTTTTCCTTCAACATCCGTTAATCGAAATCTTCTACCTTGAAATTTGTAGGTTAAACGTTCATGGTCAATACCTGTAAGGTGAAGCAAGGTAGCTTGAAAATCATGTACATGAACTGGATCTTTCACTATATTATAGCTAAAATCATCTGTTTCTCCGAAACTAATACCGGGTTTCACCCCTGCACCTGCTAACCACATCGTAAAGCAGCGAGGGTGATGGTCCCTTCCATAATCATTAGCGGTTAGCTTACCTTGAGAATAAACAGTCCGTCCAAATTCTCCTCCCCAAATAACTAAAGTATCCTCTAATAGTCCTCTTCTTTTGAGATCCATTATCAAAGCTGCTGTAGGCTGGTCTGTAGCTTTGCATTGCTGGGCAATTCCTGAAGGTAAGCTGTTATGTTGATCCCAGCCCTGATGGTATAGCTGCACGAATTTAACATCCTTTTCTAAGAGTTTTCTCGCTAATAGACAATTAGCTGCATAAGTCCCAGGATCTTTACTATCTGGTCCATAAAGCTCAAACACCTCTTCAGGTTCATCTGATACATCCATCACTTCGGGTACAGAAGTTTGCATCCTGTAGGCCATTTCATATTGTGAGATTCTAGTGTCGATTTCTGGATCTCCATAGGCACTCTCTTGCATTTCATTCAATTTTGAAAGATAATCAAGCATTTCCTGACGATCCTCACCATCATAACCTTCTGGATTATTTAAAAAAAGTACCGGGTCTTTACCTGAGCCAAATTGAACTCCTTGATGTTTGGAAGGTAAAAAACCATTCCCCCATAATCGAGCATATAAAGGTTGATCCTTAGGTGCATTTTTTGAAACAAGGACAATAAATGTTGGTAGATTCTCATTGTCAGAACCCAATCCATAACTTAGCCATGAACCAATTGAAGGACGTCCTGGTAGCTGATTCCCTGTTTGAAAAAAAGTAATCGCGGGATCATGATTTATTGCTTCAGAATGGACAGATTTTACCAAGCAAATATCATCCACTATTTTTGAAGTAAAAGGCAATAAGTCACTCACCCAAGTTTGACTTTTTCCATGCTGGTTGAACTTGCAAAAAGAAGGAACCATAGGAAGTGTGCTTTGGTTGGCACTCATTCCGGTTAGCCTTTGCCCTTGTCTGACTGAGTCCGGAAGATCTTGACCCAATAGATTTACTAGTTTAGGTTTAATATCAAATGTTTCTAATTGAGAAGGCCCTCCACTCATGAAAAGATAAACAACCCGTTTTGCTTTAGGGGCTATATGAGGTAATGCACGCAGAATTTCATTTTCCAAATCAGAAGTTGACGCAGATACCGCAGGTCGATTTTTTGCGAAAAACTTATTCCCAAATAAGGACCCAAGAGCTAATGCTCCAATTCCCATTGAAGTTTTTATAAAGAAGTCTCTCCTATCCATTTTATTGTTTAATGGATCAAACTCTTCACCATGCAACCTAAAATCCTTTTCGTGATGATGTCCCATAAATTTATCTTTTAGTAATTGAGGCGTCAGAATTAATAATCGTACTGGCAACAACAGCATTCGCAGCTATAACTACTGAATCCAACGAGGGGTCAATTAGATATTGCCCAGTATGTATCCATCCTTTTATTTTTTGAGGGGTATGCTTAAACTTCTTCCATTCATTTTCTTGCAACCTCCTTAATAAGTGCAATTCTTTTTCCGAGGGTTTTCTTCCCGTTAGCTTTCTAAAGGTATCTTGAATTGCTTGATTGATATCTTTCATTTTAGCCATATTCTCACCCAATACCTTAGCGGCCTCTAAATAGGTTGGATCGTTCAATGTTACCAATGCCTGCAATGGGGTATCAGTTTTTTGCCTTCTTACTACACAATAACTCCTGGATGTAGCATCGAAGGTTGAAAGAGTTGGATTTGGAACTGACCTCTTGACTATGACATACAAACTTCGCCTATAAATATCTTGACCCTTGTCTTGTTGGTAGGTAGTATTATTTATTTCCCATAAACCCTCCGGTTGATACGGTTTAATGCTTTTACCTCCAATCTTATTATTCATCAAACCACTGGCAAACAAAGCATTATCACGAATCATTTCTGCAGTCAATCTATTGGTTGGTCCACATGACAATAATCTATTTTCCACATCAATTTGTCGAGCCTGATCACTCATCTTTGAGTCTTGCCTATATGTTGCCGACATGACAATCTTCTTATTTATTGCCTTTATATCCCAACCTGATTCCATAAATTTTACCGCAAGCCAATCCAGCAATTCTAAATGACTAGGCATTTCTCCCTGATTACCAAAATCTTCAGATGTTTTTACAAGTCCAACCCCAAAGAAGTTTTGCCATAACCTATTGACTGCAACCCTTGCAGTTAATGGATTTTCCGGATCAGTTAACCATTGTGCCAATCCAAATCTATTTTTTGGTAAATCCTTGGAAAAGGACAAAATACTTTCGGGAGTATTGGGGAATACTTCCTCTCCCAACATATCATAATTTCCTCTTTTCAGAAGATATGCTTTCTTTGGTTTGTCCATCTCCTCCATCACCATAAGCTCTTGAACTGGTTCAATGTTCTTTGTTAGTTCTGCTTTATAATGCTGAAGAATAGACCTTTCAATTTTGGATTCACGGTCAATGGTTTCGAAATAAAATTGTCTTAAAGAGTTTCTTTCTATATCTGACAGGTCATTGACAACTAAGTTAGCCTTGGATTTACCTATTCCCGCTATCCATTCAATTTCTATTGGATTTAAATTTCGGCTATATACTTTTACCTCATCAATTTGTCCATCTGTAAACCCTTTACCTCTAGCCCATCCTCCTAACTGCAATGCCGGCTGCCAGCCTGGAAACAAAATGTCTTTAACAAGTCGGTCTGTTACAGTTTCCATTTTAGAATCTATACCATCCACATACAACCTCAATCCTGATGCTTTGGAAGAGCCATTATACGTCATAGTCAAGTTTATCCATTTATCCCGAGGCGCTACATCAGTACTCAATTTTGTAATTGCATCTGCAGGATAGGCATGTGATAGATTGATTTCCAATTTATTGTCCTTAAGCAATAAATGGTAACCTTTAAAATTATAAAGTCTCTCAGCATTACTTTTATGGAAAATTACTCCTTCTTTTAACGATTTCGGAATATAAACCCATATACTGATACTGAATGGATCATCTTTAGCAAAAATACCTGTAGGATTTAAATCTAACCATCCGTCACCATTCAACTTAAGCCCTGCTCCAGAATGCGCTGATACATAATTTGGCGCATCACCAGGACCCCCATCTCGTTTCAATTCGGCAGAATTTCTACTATCTACTGCATCCTTCAAATGATGGTCAAATGAATAGGATGCCTGAAGGCCATTTGCCAAGAAATCCTCTTGAGTCAATGAAGCAAATTGACTACTTTCAAGCCATCTTTTGAATTCAGATTCTTTGTTTTTTTCTACAGTATTAATTTTTAAGTCCTGTTCTTGAATCATTTGATTCAAGGTTTTAATGATTATCTCTTGTTTTTTGGATGGCAATAACATAGTTGGTGCAGGCATAGTATCATCAAATGATATTTGCCCTGCCTCCTTTACATTGTTAAAGAAACTGAACAATTCATAATAGTTTTTTTGTGAGATAGGGTCATATTTATGGTCGTGACACTTTGCACAACTCACTGTTATCCCAAGCATTGCATCACCAAAGGTATTTGTCCGATCAACAACATATTCGGTTTGAAATTCCTCCTCAATGATACCGCCTTCCATATTTTGCTGGTGATTCCTGTTAAAAGCAGTTGCAATCCTCATTTCCTTATTAGGATTAGGCATAAGGTCGCCTGCAAGTTGCCATTGCAAGAATTTATCATAGTTCATATTAGTATTAAAAGCTTTAATCACCCAATCTCTATAAGGGGACATATCTCTAATTCTATCAACAGTATAACCATGAGAATCCGCAAACCGCGCCACATCCAACCAGTCAGTAGCCATCTTTTCACCATAATGAGGGGAATTCAATAAACGGTCTACCTGCTTTTCATATGCATGGGGTGAATTATCATTTAAAAAATCATCTATTTCTTGGATAGTTGGAGGTAATCCTGTAAGATCCAACGAGAGTCGCCTTAATAATAATTCTTTATCTGCTTCTTTAGATTGCGTTAATTTTTTATCAACAATTTTTGCGACAATAAAATTATCAATCTCATTACTTACTCGGAAGTCCTTATCTACTGAAGGAACCTTACTTTTAGTTGGCTTAACAAATGCCCAATGTGGTTTATATTCTGCACCCTCTTCAATCCATTTAATTAAGATCGCTTTTTCCTTGGCAGAAAGGGTAAGGTTTGAATTTGCCGAAGGCATTATGTACATCGGATCATCTGAAAGAATTCGATGCGACAATTCGCTTTTTCCAGAATTACCTGGTTTAACGGCATATTTCCCTTTATTTTCAGGAAGTTCCGCATACGCAGATACTGCAACATCCAATCTAAGACCGGCTTCCAGTCTGGCCACATCTGGCCCATGGCATGCAAAACATTTATCCGATAGAATCGGCTTAACATCCACATTATAATCCAGTTTATTTGGTAAGGCGCTATAGGCTTCTTCAACGTCTTCAGGTAACTCTATTTTTTCAGAGCCAAAGAAAAATGTGATAACATAAATAAGTGCTACTATTGAAATAAATATGAATGCTATTTTCTTCATGTACACGTTTATTTTATACTATTTTATTCCTAAAGTTCTAATCTCAAAAATTTTATTTTGCGCATTCATCTTTATAAATAGAACTGATCAAAAGATTTAGATTTATCATAATTAATACAGTCAAAGCCGAATTCTTCTTAAAAAATTAATTTAGTTTTTGCCCTAAAATAGACTGTCTAATTTATTTAATGCTAAATAATCTTCGAATCAGAACTATATACAAGTTAAAATGTACACACATTAATTATTCTTATTGAAAATTATAGAATTTAAGTTTATAAATTGATAAATAATGAGATAAATGAGGGTATCTAAATTTTAATATAAATAATTTATCTTAAATATCCAAATATAAAACCTTTAAATCATACATGTACATACATTAACCGCAAAAATCACAAAAATTTCTTTTAGTTAATCATATTCATTAACTTGCCCCTGCTTTAG
>JBEBTR010000169.1:0-6714 GCA_040393725.1 Sphingobacterium endophyticum
AACATGGTTTCAACAGATTGGGTCCAGCGAACAGCTCCTGTTAGCTGTGCAATCAAATTATCTTTGATGGCTGTAGGATCCTGATATGGTAAAGCATCATAATTCTGATAGATCGGGCAAACTGGAATCTGAATCTCCACATCCTCAATTGCAGCCTGCAACTCCTGTTTTGCAGCCTCCATCAAAGGCGAGTGAAATGCTCCGCCAACATTGAGCTTCAATGCACGTTTAGCGCCAGCTTCCAATAATTTCTCACATGCTTTATCCACCCCACTTACGGTTCCTGAAATCACCAGTTGCCCCGGACAATTGTAATTTGCCGCAACAACAATATCATCGACCTGTTCACACACTTCTTCTACGATAATATCATCCAACCCCAAGATAGCAGCCATCGTGCCGGGCTCCAGTTCTGTAGCCTTCTGCATTGCATTTGCACGCTTTGCAACTAGACGAAGACCATCCTCAAATGAAAGAGCACCTGCAGATACTAATGCTGAAAATTCACCTAAAGAATGACCAGCAACCATCGACGGTTGAAACTGCTCACCTAATGCTTTAGCCAATATCACAGAATGTAGAAAAATCGCAGGCTGCGTAACCTTAGTCTGTTTTAAATCCTCTTCTGTACCATTGAACATAATATCAGTGATACGAAATCCCAAAATCTCATTTGCCTTTTCAAACAAACCTTTAGTTTCTTCATTTAAATCGTATAGATCCTTGCCCATGCCCACAAACTGAGCACCCTGACCAGGAAAAATGTATGCTGTTTTCATATGCTATTGTTTAGTTCAACAAAAATATACTTAATCTTCGGGTAGAAAAGAAAGTGATGAAAGATTTTCTTTACTAAAGACATCATTCGCAATCTCCCGTATTTCCTTTGAATTTACCTGATCGATCTTATCAAAGACCTCCTGTAGACCAACTACACGGTCGTAATCCAAGATATTCTTTGCTTCAGCGATAATCAAGCTCATCCTATTCTCCTCTGCCAAAGCGATCTGCCCTTTAAATTTGCTTTTGCAACGCTCCAAAACTTGCGCACTCAACTCCTGTTCCTTTAATTTCTTAAGTTCCTTCTCAACTAACTTTAAGGTCTTATCAACCTTTTCATCGTCTGTTCCAAAATAGATACTGAACAAGCCTGTATCAGAATAAAGGCTATAATTGGCCTCAATGGTATAGGCAATCCCATATTTTTCACGAATATTTAAGTTGAGGATATTGGACATACCATATCCACCCAATAAATTGTTCAGCAGCAATAATCCGGTTTTTCTTGGATCGTGAATTCCATAGGCTGGACCGCCGAGTACAACGTGTGCCTGGTTGATTGGCTTTTCTCTTTCAACCAAGGATATCGGTCGCTTAATCATTTCCTCAGCTACATGAACCCATTGAAAGGCATTGGAATTCCCAAAACATTTATTGGCAATGGAAAGCACCTTCTTTTCAGTATAATTCCCTGAGATCGCAACAACGATCTTCGAAGTATCATAATGCTGCTCGATAAAACGTTTGATATCCTTTTGAGAAATGGACTTGAGATCATCTTCAAGGCCTAATATATTATGGCCTAATCCCGAACCTTGGAAAACTAAATCCTCAAAATCATCCATTATTGATTCCTCGGGACTATCCAGATAAGAAGCCATTTCATCGAGAATAACTTCTTTCTCCTTATCCATTTCATCCTCTGGGAAAATAGAGTGAAACAGAATGTCCTCGAATAAGTCCAATGCCCGATTTAAATATGGATTCAGGAAGGAGGCATGCACGCAGGTATATTCTTTCGTCGTATAGGCGTTTAAATCTCCTCCTACAGACTCAAGTCTATTCAGGATCTGATTGGTATTCCTGCGCTCCGTTCGCTTGAATAGCAGATGCTCAATAAAATGTGCCGTACCGAATTTCCCAATCTCTTCATGTCTGGAGCCCGCATCGACAATCAAACAAACATGGGTAATCGTAGATGGATGGGGTTGAAATAATATCCGTAATCCGTTCTCAAGTTGGAAAACCTTATGATCCATAGTGAAATTTTGATTGACAAAGGTAAGGATTAAATCGAGATGTGTAATTATTGAAAATTTGCTGTAAAAATGAAAGGTGGCCGGCGGCCACCTTCCTTTAAAATAAATAGGTGATTTATTTTAGTAATTCTTTACATGCGAGGCATTCTCATTCCTGGAGGCATTCCATTGTCTATAGAAGGTGCCATTCCCGAGAATTTTTGCAATTTGAAGGTGAACGTAAGCATAAAATATCTACCCAAACGGTTCGTCCTTGTATCTGATATTAAATTATCCGTAAAGGTTCTATTAAGATTGACCTGTTCGTTTAATAAATCGAATGCCTGGAAGCGAAGGGTTCCCCTTTGATCCTTTAACAGCTTCTGCTCAATGTAGGTGTTAATGATAAAAGGATTGGCATTAGTTAAGCTGCCGTAACCCCTATTGAAGGTTTTGGAAATATCAGCTCCAAAAATTGTAGTCGGTGTAATATTGACCGAACCGATAAACGTTGGTGTTAAGCCCGATACAGCGGTATTATTCTGAGAAATTGAATTCTTGACCGTATTGTAGGAATACCTGATTCCTGGGTTTAACTCTAGGTTTTCCGATGGATTGTAGCGAAACATTACGCCCTGCGTAAACATCCAATTGTTGGCAATATTCTTCACCCCTTCTACAGCTGCCTCATCGTCGGAAGTATAGGCAACGTTTTTATTATAGGTAATGCCTCCCATTAACATCAAGTTATAGGTCTTCTCCTTCATCGATTTACCAAAATGGTAAAATGAATTAATTCCATAGACAGGTTCTTCTATTTCATTAAGATATCGGGTTTCCGTAAGTATCCCAACTGCGGTTGGAACACGTTTAACAAAGGATACGATTTTATCATTGGTCAAATTACCATTGACAAAGGCAAAGAATGTGTTCCCTTTCTGAAAATCTCCTGCCCTAAACCTTAACATCATCTGATGCCTGAATTCTGGATTTAGATTTGGGTTACCATAGGTTCTACGGAACTCATCTGTACTGACTTCATAAGGTAGAATCTGATCTACAGTTGGTTCGGTCGAAGAACCAGAATAGTTGATGCTTAGATTTTTCTGACGCGAGAACTTATATTCAAATCTCGCTATCGGCATAATATTGAAGTTGCTTCGGTCAATTGGCGTAGTCTGATTGTCGTTTGCCGCCATACCTTTTAATAAGGAAGGTTGAACGGCAGCCCCGATTGAATACTTAATCTTATCATTTTCAAAGGCATAGTTAGCTCCTATCCGATGGGTAGTGAAGGAATAGTCCTGATCATAATGGAAATTTACAATACTTGTGTCCGTATTCGGAAAACTACTGCCATCTTCATTGAAGGCATCCTGATAGCGTCTGTTATCATAGCTGTTCTTATTGAAATCATAGGTAAATTCTAGCTTTCCATTTTTTGAGATCGGTTCGATATACGATACACTTGTCCCAGCATTCCAGCTCTTATTTTTAACCTCTTGCAATGTCTTTCTATATATTTCCTCATCCGTTGCAGTCGCATTGTTGGGATCTTCTGTTAATCTTCTTAAAATCCTATCGATATCGCTAGTGGTTGCTGCGTTATCGTAATTGAAATTTAAAAATAAGTTCCTTCCCCTATCGTTTAATCTTCTATTGTATAATCCTGAAATACTATATCTTGGTGAATTGGAATTGGTGCCCAACGTTTCATCCTCTGAGTTAAGAAACTGCTGACTTCTAAAAGATTCTGAAAATGAAACCGAGTTTATCGTATTGTCATTAAAGCCAAATTGTGGAGTTAATTTAATATAATCCTTATCGCTAATATTCCATTCGATATTGGCCTCCAATCGATGACTTGCCGTAATCGTGTTGACATCTGAGTTTGACTTATCTTCTTGTACACCATTATCAAATGTATACTGATTGATCCGATCCGTTACCGTTTTATTATCATCTCTTCCGAAGGAATAGTTACCATATACTTTCAGTTTATCGGAAAAATCATGGCGAACATTTAAACCGATCGAAGCGACATCGGTCAATCCATCGCGGTTTCCGAACATTCCACCGCCGCCGCCTGGCCTACCGCCACCGCCTTGACGCCTTCTTGCTCCCCCACCCATCGTATTGAAATCAAATAAAGGTGCATTGATATTATTGAGATTCCCCAAAACTGAAACCTGGGTTTTATTGGTCATACCCATCCACATACCAGTAGCCTGATAACGTTCATCTGAACCGTATCCAGCTCGCAAGGTCGTCATAAACCCTTTGTTATATTTTGGATCGATCTGTATGTTGATGATTTTTTCAGAATCACCGGACTTATTGCCGGTTACATTCGCCATGTCGCCATAATCATCCACCACCTGAATCTTCTCAATAATATTTGCCGGAAGATTTTGCGTTGCTGTCTTCACATCACCACCGAAAAAATCCTTCCCGTTGATGCGTACTCTTGTAACCGATTCACCTTGTGCAGTCACATTCCCGTCTTTATCGACTTCCACTCCCTGCAGTTTCTTCAAAGCATCCTCCGCTACTGATCCTTCGCGTAATTTAAGGTCTTTTGTAGAATATTCTACCGTATCACCCTTAACCTGAACGGTCAACACTCCTTGAATGACAACTTCCTCAATTTGGTTATCATTAACCGCTAATTCAAAACTTGGAACCTGAATTTCCTTCTGCCCTTCGGGAAAATCAACTTCCTTTTCGTAGGGTGCAAACCCTAAACTACTAACACGAATCTTAAATTTTGTCGCATTGACATTTTCAAAGGTATAAAATCCGGCATTTGACGATCGCGTCGCCATCGTATCCGTATTGGTAACCAAATGAACCGTTGCTCCAGAAATCGGCCTTGACTCGGTATCCCGAAGCATCCCCGACACGACCCTGCCCGTCTGTCCGTAGACACTAATTCCAACTGCCAGCATGCATAAACATAGCAGGCCTCTCATAATTCTATCCATATATTGTTTAAACTAATTCTAGTTCAATGTTCCCAAAATCCAAACATCAAGCTTGGTTTTATAAGGACTCTTGATCGTCGGAGTATACCGGCCATACATTGACCCCCTTGGGTCTGGCCTGCTCTTCATAGTTTTTTGCATTTGGGAAAACCTGTTGTTAATCATGATTTGAATCGCTACAGGATCGTTGATTTTCTTGATCCCTATCGCCTGAATCGGAATTTTTGATTCATAAATCAAAACATCATTATCTGCCAATTTTGCTACCGCTTTCACACCATAGGTGTTTTCAAAGGAAAGCCTCCCATCAACTATATGAGCAAAACCCCGCACACCATACCCCCTGCTTCGCTTGATCAACTCTTCGCGAACATTCATATTCGGTAAGTTATCATCATTCACCATCGCCCGAACAGATTCACTGTCAGGAATCGGAAAGACCAATTGTGCCCCGTCTTTCTTCTTCCCATTGGGATTGATATTCACGATGATACCGTTGCGTGCCGCCTCCTGCTGAAGTGACAAGTCCTTTATCTGAACTGCCACATATAAAAAGTTAGCGTCTTTCGTAATAGCAAAACTCCAGCTGGAATCTGCTCCTACCACAGATAGCTTTTCTCCCCATTCTTTCAAATCTCCATCTACAGCTACCTCGAAACTGGGTAAAATAGCGTATCCTTCTTTTTTCTTCTGCGCCAATAAGCTTGAACTAGCTAATATGAGAATGGCAATAATGATATTCCTTTTCATATAAATTCTCTATTCATTTTTTAACAGCAGTATAAGAAAAATATTCTATTCCCGAATACACTACAAAGAAAAATACAAGAAGTGTAAATTAGTGTAAACGGATATTAATCATAGAAAAGTTACATTGAAAGTATTTAGTAGAGAGTATTTAGTAGTTAGACTATGATCGCTGCAAAAATCTAAATACTAATTACTATATACTAACTACTATAAATTAGTTAGAATATCCGAGCTGCAAATCTAAATAAATAGTATTTAGTAGAAAGTATTAAGTAGTTAGACCAACAAAGCTGCAAATCTAAATACTAACTACTAACTACTAAATACTCCCTTCAATTCTTACCTTTGTTATATGGAGTCAATTTCATTATTATCTACATATCAATATGATTTTATAGAAGCGGGATGTGATGAGGCGGGTCGCGGTTGTTTGGCTGGTCCTGTATTCGCTGCGGCGGTGATTTTTCCTGCAGACTATTGCAATCCGATTCTTAATGATTCCAAAAAGTTGTCGGAGAAGAAGAGGATGGAGCTCAGGCCCATTATTGAAAAGGAAGCTTTGGCATTTGCAGTTGCCAGCGTCTCTGCTGAAGAAATTGACAAGATCAATATACATAAAGCATCATATTTAGCCATGCATAAGGCATTGGATAGCTTAGGAACAATCCCACAATTCTTAATTATTGATGGCAATAAGTTTATTCCATATCGTCAAACTCCGCATGCTTGTATTGTTAAAGGCGATGGAAAATATTTGTCCATAGCTGCGGCCTCAATTCTTGCCAAAACTTACCGTGATGAGTATATGGAGGGTATTGCCGCTGATTTCCCTGAATATGATTGGCTACAGAATAAGGGTTATCCTACAATTAAACATAGACAGGCGGTATTGAAGTTGGGATTGACGCCTCACCATAGAAGGACTTTTAGGGTGACAGAGCCACAATTGACGTTGTTTTAAA
>JBEBTR010000170.1:0-6545 GCA_040393725.1 Sphingobacterium endophyticum
TTGTTGTGTTCATATCTAGGAAGTAATTCCAATAATTCCTTCAACTTAGAATTGAATAATGCGCCAATTTTAAAGATAATTTTTGGGACTATTATATAAGAAAGTTTTCGATGATAAATTTTTGATGCCATTGCTATTAGTTCTTTATATGTCGGATGCTGATTGTCAACTAGAAGGTGCCATGATTGATTATAAGCAGAAGGGGTGTTACCAATCAATGCTGTAGCTCTACTAGCATCTGGTGTCCAGATTAATGACCTTTTTGTCCGATCTGATACAGGAACTTTTAGTTTCTTTCCAGATTTAATATTTTCAAAAATTAAACTATTGGTGATACTTTGAGTTTTTCCCGGTCCGTAAAATTCTGGAGCTCGACAAATCACAGCTTCCAAAGTGCCAGAATTAATTTCCTGAAGAACCATTTTAGCCAATTTTTGTCGCACGCGTCCTTTCCGACCCACTGGTGCGAAATTACTTTCTTCCTTAAGTATCCTGTCATCCTGTGGATACATATAAGTATTATCGAAAAACACTAATTTACATCCATGAAATTTACAGGCTTCAATTACATTTTTAACAATCTTTGGAAACTGATCTTCCCATAGATTTGAACTTATAGGCAACCCTAAAGTGAAATAGGCAATCTCACTACCATCAACAGCTTTCAAAGCTTGTTCCGCTTTAGATAAATCTGCACTAAAAAGTGTATCAGTATCATTAACTTTTTGGGGATTTCTACTTACTATCCTTATTTCTGATGTGTAATTCTTCTTCAGTTCACGTGCTATCTCTTCACCTATTTGCCCATTTGCACCTAATATTGTTTGCATAATCATTCTTTTTTATGAAAACAAAGTTCTTAAGGAATTGGGTACTTAATGTAACCAAATTCAATTATTATGTATCCATATCTCTGTTTCTTAAACAAATGCAGCAACAGTATGTTAGAAATTAATTGATATTTTTTGGAGAATTAACCCTTATCACTTTTTACTCTTTTAATATTAATGAATGGACTTTTCATTAAGTATAAAAATCCCTGTTTCTTTTCGTCATCAAACTCCTCCAAACCATATTTCATATCTTTTACAGGCATGCTTTTATAAGTTCCAAAAATTCGATCCCATACAATGAAAATATCAGCGAAATTACTGTCAGTGTAGAATTGATTTTGTTGATGATGAACTCGGTGTTGATCTGGTGTAACGAAAATAAGTCCTAAGGTTTTATTCAACCAGGTAGGGTAGTGGAGGTTGGCATGTTCCAAGAATAGGAAAATATTCAGAATAAAATAATACAAGGCCATTGAGAGAACATCCGTCCCAAAAATTCCAGCACATAGAATATTTCCAACTTGATAAACTAAAATCATCTCTAATGGGTGAAATCTGAAAGTACTTGATGAATCCATCGTTGTATCGCTATGGTGAACTCGATGTAATCGCCACATGATCGGAACTTTATGGGCAGCAATATGGATCCAATATGTCGTAAAATCATATAACATAACACTAACCAGGAGCTTTATCCAAAATGGCAATTCTACAAGAAATAGGAGGCCAATCTTTCTTTCGTTCAACCATTCAATGCAGTAAACCTGAATCACAACGATAAATAAGTTCAGGAGTGTTAGTGTGATCTGAAACAAAATGTTTTGTAACAAATGTGAGCCTCTTTTCTTATATGAAAAAGGATTGGATACAATCTGTTCCATAGTAAAGAAAAAGACTAATAACCCGATTATGATATAATTCGAGTTAATGTTTAGAATTTTATTCAGCAATTCCATATATATAGTTTTTAGGGTTTCAAAAATTAAACCTGATGATGCTAATCAGAAATTGGCTAATGATGATAGGGATATGTTTATAATTGGGTAATAAAGGTTGTTTATTACCAAAGGACCAGCTAGAATTTCATGTTAAAATTTGAAGGCGCTGCTTAATTTAGTGGATAGGCAAATAAAATTTGAAAGAATTATTTCTTTTCAATGGATGTCAATTTTTTATAACGAATATGTTAATTTACAAAGAAAACGCAAACTTTATCTTTTAAAAATTATAAAATCTGAAATAATAGGTTCCAATCCTGAATTTCTGAATTCTGATGCAATTTGACCACGATGATAAGTTGAATGATTGCTAATATGAAAAAGTAAGTCTCGAACATTGTTCTTATAGACTTCCCCCGTCGACTTCTTATAATGTATTTCTTCATCTAACTGACTGCTTTCTATAAGCTCCAAACTGGTCTGATAATTATTTTGATCTATACCTTTTAATTCAGATAGCATTCGGATTTCCCATACTTTCACAGCATCGGGCTTAGATAGAATCCGGTTGTTCCAAATTTGATGAGCATTCAAAATATGATTCATTATGCTAATCGACTTTTCTGAACAAGAACTTGCATTTTTAGCAATTACTGCAAGAATCTTTTGGTTGATCTCATAATTGTATTCAAAAATTTCTTTGAAGAATTCTTTCATTTTTTAATGGTTTATGCAATCAATTTAAGAATTGAAATTGAAAATAATTGACGTTTAATAAATAGAAATTTTGATTTCTGAAAATAACATCGTAATATTACGATGTTATTTTATTATGGGAACGACTAAGACGGAAATTTATTCTTTAGAATACAATAGGTTGGCATTACTTTTTAAAGTATTGGCACATCCTGCTAGAATTTCAATTCTTCAATATATTATTAATCAACATGCATGTATTTGTAATGATTTAGTCGAAGAATTGGGTTTGGCTCAAGCAACCATATCTCAACATTTAAAGGAATTAAAGAACATTGGAATTATAAAAGGTTCAATTGAAGGAAAGTCAGTGTGCTACTGTATCGATGAAAAGGTATGGAGAGAATTTGAAAATGAGTTTTCAAAATTCTTCAATCAAGATGTATTGGTTAAGAAATGCTGTTGACATTTTTTTTAATTATACGTATCGTAATATTACGATGTATGAAATGATTACTATAAAAAATAAATTATGCGACTATCTGAAATTAAAGAAATTCTAACTGAGTTAGACAATGTTGAATTTCAATTAGAAAATGGAAATATAGTTCCAGAACATTTCCATGTCACTGAAATAGGTGCAATCAATTAAAAATTTATTGATTGCGGGGGAGTTATCCGTGATGAAAAAACCATTAATTTCCAATTATGGAATGCTAATGATTTTGATCATCGTTTGAAACCCGAGAAATTATTGCAAATAATAAAATTGTCTGAGGAAAAACTGGGAATTGAGGACGCTGAAGTTGAAGTTGAATACCAAGAAGGAACTATAGGAAAATTTGACCTTGAATTTAATGGGAAACAATTTGTTTTAAAAAATAAGCAAACGGCATGCCTTGCCAGTGATGCTTGTGGAGTTCCAGTTCAGAAACAAAAAATACAATTATCTTCATTAGCTAAATCATGCTGTACCCCAAATTCAGGTTGCTGTTAATATGTTTCTAAATTCAACTCTTAAAATTTTTATTGCAGAATTTATAACAAATTCTAGGATAAAGGAGGACAGAAAAGCTGTCCTCCAACCTTTAATTGAGTATATAAAGGAGAAAGTTCAAATAGCTAGAGAAATGTTTTATGTCTTTTCACAAATTGACCTAAAATAATTCTGAGGTCCTTCAATACTTTACTAATTTAATAATCAATTCGCTACAAAATTTTTTTTATTTCCATTCTTACCTATCTTTTGCAATGCATCTTGAAAATAATTAGAGAAGTCTTCTTACTTTAGAATTACTAACTACAGATTCATTCTAATTATTAATCTATTAACCCATGAAAGTTCCAGAAACGCATGGTACATACGGCGCATCTTTATTTGATATTAGGTGGCAACAAAAGCGTAAGTCAATCCTCGCCAGGGATTTGAATAAGTGCGTTATTTGTCAAGAAGCTAAAGATTTACAGGTTCACCATCGACAGTATCATTTTATTAACCGCCTCAATCGATTTAAAGAACCCTGGGATTACCCAAACGAACTGCTGATTACACTTTGTTCTGTTTGCCATAAACGCGGACATCGTAAATATAAAATACCAACCAAATACATTTAATCTAATGAGTCTATTTAATTTTTTTAAGAAAAAGCAGAATGGAAGCTCTCCAGAAGAAGCTTTGTTAAATGGTCATCTACCACCTATTCCCGAAGATATCTTTGTTGAAAAAGATACAGTGCAGGATTGGACTGCACCTGTGAACTCTTTTACCGGAATTAATGCTATATATGCGTATTTGCAGTCCGATTTTGAATCTAAAGGATTTAACGATGCTTTGACCAGTCCTGATGAAAAATATAAGGAAGATAACCTTCGACTGATAAAATTTGACCTCGAAATCATTATTTCTAAAGTTAAAACTTATCACGATTCATTCCTCAAAGAATTGGAATTCCATATCAATTCACGGAAAAGATCTGGTTTAATTGACTTGGTTGAGGAATTACTCTCGAAGAAAGAAGATTTGGAAAACCATATTCGTAAGGTTACCGATATAGAAGAGTCTTTAAAAACAGACTCTGGACTGTTTGAACGTGCTATTCTAGCCTATAAAAGAGGTTTCACTAAAGGATTAGCCTCCATTACACAACGTACCTTACTTGCTAAAGAGTTTTGATATGAAGAAGAACCTATGGCTAAGGTTTGGTTGTTTCCTGACCGGCTACAATTACTATCTCGTTCAGCATTCTAGTGAGCTTAGCTCCAAGGCTGTCAAAAAATTTACCTCTGCAATTTTATTGATTGTTTTGGTATGGATGTTTATTGCTTATTCTTTCGCAACCAGCTATCTCCATGTTGGTTTCTGGGGAGGAATACTGGCCTCAATTATCGCTGCTTTTGTGGTTATACAGATCGAACGTATTATTATTTTATCAACCAAAGTCAACCAATGGTCTGTTGGATTTCGAATTGCATTGGCTATCGTAATGGCCATTCTAGGGTCATTTATTCTTGACCAGATTATTTTTAAGGATGATATCGAACTCAAGAAAACCCAGATTATGGAGGAACGAGTGAAAGTTGCGATTAAAAATTCAGAAAACGACATCAACGATCAGGTGAAAAGCATTGACAACAGCATTGAACAGCTAGAAACGCGCTCCCAAAAATTGTCCGATGAGCTTCAGAAAAATCCCGTTATCGTAACTTCTTATACCAATACATCCGTTACTCGGGATAATCAAGGCAATAGAATCAACAGTACCAATTCAACTAATAAAATGGTCAATGAGAATCCTAAAAAACGGGAACTTGAGCAGATTAATGATCAGATCAACATTCTCAATTCTCAGAAATTTAAAACAATAGGTTCATTAGATTCTATTAAAGCAAATAAGGAAAAAGATTTACGCAAATCATCTGGGTTTATCGATGAGTTGAATATTCTGCATGATGTTATTACCAGTTCAAAAATTGGGTTTACAGTGTATCTGCTTTTCTTTCTCTTTTTCCTCTCTATTGAGTTGTTCGTAGTGACAATCAAACTATTTGACAAAGCTTCAGATTATGATAAATTGATAAACCATCAAACCGAAGTCAGAATGAAGATGCTTGAAAGATTAAATGGGTAGGGGTGGACTTTGTTATTCCATGCCGTAAGGCATGGAATCTATTTTTCATTAAAAAAGCTAAGGAATTTATTCTTACATAGCCCGTCTTTTCAATTCTTCTTCAGCTTCCTTTTCCAATATTTTATTATTCTTGGAATTCTTAATAAATATATAAACCATAATTAAGGGTAAAATAAATCCAACACCAAATCCTTTGTTAATTGCGCCAAAGAATGCTACTCCTACTGAAAATCCAATTAAGGTAGCATCTATGATTTTATGATTTTTTATCGATTTTAATTTTTGTGTCAATTCCTCATCAGTTAATTGAGAGAATGTGGTAGAGTTCATATTAGTTCAATAATTAATTTAGTTTTCCTAAGTTATGAAAATGAACAAATATTTTATGGATTTTTATTTTTAATACTGGAACGAATAATTATTCTTATCCTTCCTAATATGAAGTTTAGTTATTCGACTACGCTTTCGAAATTTTATCTCTAAATTTTAGAAATGGTTAATTTTTCTTTGATACTTTAAATAAACATTATTCCAAGTCCTCCTACATCTTAAGTCGATAGGTAATTCCAAATGTAAACATGGATTCAGGGACAAATTGTTTTTTATTAAGTTGAAATAAAGATAGCCTGTAATTAACATTCGTACTGAGATCATTGGTTAATTCATAAGATAATGGAATCCATATTCCCAGTTGATGTCTATAATTTACAAATTTCTCGAGCGTACCAGGGGCTATACTTGTTTCCATAACATTTCCCAATTCTGGATTAGGTTTTCCTGTAGTGGCATATACTCGATCAACATTTACATTCTGATCAGGATGAAAAATTGAATATTCCAACTCATTAAAATTATAGGATAAACCATATCCCAACCTGAATTTTTGTATCCTATGGTTATTACTCAAGGATAGCTGATGGGAAAATTCTCGAGCATGCTTATCCTCATAA
>JBEBTR010000171.1:0-6523 GCA_040393725.1 Sphingobacterium endophyticum
CCATTGTTCATGAATTCTTTCTGTAGATCTAGTATTGCCTCACCGGCTATTTTGTCGATAAAATCATCTATATCATTGCGGGTGTCTACTTTCACGATCTGCCTTAGGCGGTCTTTCCAAAATCTGCCAGACCAGGGCGCGGTCGATACGGAAAACTCCTGGTCATAATACTTTTTGTCGATCGAAAGTGCCTTGACCAGACAGGCTATCATGATCAATATGATGATCGAAAATGGAAGTGCCGTAATCAGGGTCATGCTCTGCAGTGCCTCCAACCCTCCGGCGTTCAAAAGGAATAGAGCCAAAACGGCCAATAAAACTCCCCAACCCGCTATCTGCCATTTTGGCGAAATCTTGGCATTCTTTGTCGCAATGCTGTTCATGACGAACATTCCCGAATCTGCCGAGGTCACGAAAAATATCATGATGATCCCTATCACCATAAAGCTTATGACCTTGGTCAGGGGCAGGTATTCAAGGAAACGAAACATCAGGGAGTCGGGATCATTTGCAAGTGAGCTCAAGGCACCTTCAGCCGCATGGCTGTCCAGCCAGATAGCACTGTTGCCAAAGACGGACATCCACATGAAATTGAAGACGGTCGGAAGGATCAGCACGGCAGCAATAAATTCCCTGATGGATCTCCCCTTGGAAATCTTTGCAATGAAAAGTCCCACAAAAGGAGACCATGAGATCCACCATGCCCAGTATAAAATCGTCCAATTGTAGAACCAAGGTAATGAGGCATCTTCATAAACATGGGTATTGAAGGTCAGGCTGAAGAAATTATTGATGTAGTTCCCCAATCCTTCCGTGAAACTCCCAATTAGATAAACTGTCGGTCCAAGAAAAAGGACAAAGAACATTAATAGGACGACCACTAGGACATTGATATTGCTCAGGATCCTTACACCCTTATCAACACCTGAAATTGCGGAAAGGATGGAACAGGATACCAATAGGACTACTATGAATATTTGATATATAAATTGGCTATTTGGTAGAATCCCCAGAAGCTCCAATCCTGAATTTATCTGCACCACACCGAAACCCAGGGTTGTGGTTATTCCAAAGAAAGTACTGCAAAGGGCAAAGACATCGATGGCGTTCCCCCAATTGCCCTGGATCCTGTCCTTCAACAATGGATATAGGCAACTCCTTAGGGATAGCGGAAGTTTATACCTATAGGCAAAATAGGACAGTGCAAGGCCAACCAAACCATAGATTGCCCATGCATGGATGCCCCAGTGGAAAAAAGTGTACAATTGGGCGTTCTTGGCACTATTGACAGAACTGCTGTTGGAAAAGATCTCATTGGAATAATGCTGCATGGGTTCCGCAACGCTAAAATACATGAGCCCAATTCCCATACCGGCGGCAAAGAGCATGGAGATCCAGGAAAAAAAAGAATACTCCGGGGAACTGTCGTTACGTCCCAGTTTGATGTCCCCATACTTACTAACCATCAAAAACATAAGGAACATTACAAAGATCGTTACCGCCCAGACATAAACCCAATTTAGGTTCACGAAAATAAAGTTCTTGACGGAGTCAAGGGCTCCGTTCATTAAGTCGGGAAAGATAGCAGCCGCAAGACAGATTCCTATGATAAAAATTAAACTTGGAAGGGTCACTCCCAGGCTGAGGGTCGAATTGATGTTTTTTTTAGATCTTAGCATATTTTCAATATAATCGTCTATTCAATGGGAAATGATTTTAGATTCAAATTTACCATATATAAACAACCGTTTTTCCGATTGGTTCATTCCACAATTTAAGAAAATATTAATGACGGTCATGGGAGCCATTGAATTTCCGCATAGAAAATCCACTTTGATAACATTGAATTAACTGTATTAATTGCTGGAAGGATATCGCTGACAAAAAGAATTCCGCTGGTCACATTATCCATTCCATTGCCCTTATCAAATGCCTTGGATTTCAGCACCCTTCTTATTTTTTAAAGTTTTTTAAGAAGCATACCCACATTTCTCCGTCCGAATTCAAGAAGACGGTGTCCTAAATGTACCATCTGTTTTCTTATCTGTCCATTTTTGAAATCGACATACCAAAGAACTTTGCTACGCACTTAAAAGTTTGTATGACAAAGGTATATTTGGAGATTACTTTAAGGATTGATGGGATGGACAGATTTGGAGCTACGGCGATATAAATTCTGTATAAGGCTACCTTCTTACGAACAATCAAAGGGCCTTTATCCAAATTGCTATTGATGCACTTAGAAGATGGACAGGATTTGCACGGATTTGTCAGTAAGAAAAATGCAAAAAGGAATACCTGATGAGTAATATTTTCAATCAACCGTATTTCCCTCACTGTGACCATACCTAAAGGCCACGCCAGATATCAAGATTTACAGGGCAGCATAATTTTCATTTTCTTGACAAAGAGAATGGTACAGCTAAAGAGCTAAGAACAATTGTTGACATCTTATTTTAAGATCCTTATCATTCCTTTATCCTCACTTAACCTTTCTCCGTTTAGATAGACCTGGTCAATGGAAATTTCCGGACACCTTTCCTGCGTTTTATCCATCATAATGACAAGTTTATCTTCCGCAAAACCGCCTATCTTCAGGTTCAGTGTATCAATCTGTCTTGTAGGATCAGGGCTAATCTTAAAAACCGGCGGATTGCCCGCCCATTCTATTGATGGCCTGATAGTATCCTTTCTGCTCACATCGAAGGAACGGAAAAAATAAATGTCCCCAACACCTAATTTGGGGTCTTCGGAAAAAAAGAGGTCCTCATCAGTTTCGGAATCGATAACATTAATATTCAGGGTTAAAGGACGATATATTGTCAGACAGCCAAACTGATCATCGTCATTTTTTGAACAGCTAGCTAATAAAACCAAGATTGTAAAAATTGCTATGCCTCTTGAGGTTAATTTCATAATGCTTAAATTTAATATGTTTGGAATTATATCTTTTCAAAATGGTTAAAATGCCATGTGCTTTCTAGTTCAGACGGGTTCCTGTTTACTTTTGCTACACCTTTGATAAAAGAGTGTTACTTTTTAAGGCAAGGAAACAGAATGACTGTTTGTTGCATCCGATACAGAATACACATGCCATGACTTTAGGCCAGCACATTCCAAGATCCAATTCACAGGCCAAATGGATAAAAAGTTTTGTCGGTTTCCTCAACGACAATTACCGAGCAGAATTCCTTAATATCGGGTTTGTAAGCACCATTTAAACGCAGGTCATTTTAAAGTGGGAATAACGTCAAATTAACAGTTAGCTATAACAAAGCCTTTGGGTCCGCCCCCAGTATTGTCACTCTTTAGCTATCCAGAGCTCAAGAAATATTTTTTTAGGAAAGAATTTCTAAAAGCTTATCAATTTTTTTGTTCAAAAATTTTTAGCATTTTTTAGGACCTATGGGCAATCGTGCAAGAAAATCATCAATGTCAAAGGGGTTTCTCAAGAAATGCATCGTCGTTTCAGGATTTATTTACCTAGGTATGTGCCAACTATGGATATCGGTAAAATTAAATCAAAAATTATAGCACAAATTTTAAATAGCTCTTCCTTCCTGTTATCTAAACTTAATTACCTTCTTAATATTACCGTATATAAATGCTCCCTGTTCCAAAATTTCACCGCTATGATGCCCAACGGCTTCAATAACCAGGAGAATTGCTAAGAACAACCCTATTTGGTCCTTAAGGCCTCAAATCTATCGGAAACAAATTATTCCTGGCTGCAGATCTTTAACTATAGTGTTCAAATTTTGCAATTGCCTACCCCTGAAATAGAATGTGGAGTTTCCCCCACATTTTTAATTTACTCTTTGAATAATGAACAGTTGGTTAATTATTTAAATAAAGCATATTTTATTTGATTTTCGAGGAATTAGCTTTAAATTTTCCCAAACAATGAACTTGTTTTCCGATTTTTATAATCGGCCAGGAGCTATTTATGCGAAGTGGGAATGGGATACTGCTGCCGATAATATATCAGGTTATGGCATCCATTTGAATAAACCCGTAATTAAGCTGCCTTCCCATGAGATCAAATTTGATCAAAGGATGAACATGAAGGGGCAGATGGGTTGGTCAATTATAATGGCGTTTGGCTAAAATTAATTTCAATAAAATTCCGGCCGGTTTATGGAAGATAAAAGTTAATAATAGTTGAATAATGGAAATTCCAATAGTTTTAGGAATAATTTTAGATCATGGGATTCCATTTTGCAAAAGAAACGAAATAATTACATGTAAATTAAAAACCCATAAACCTTCTGACTTTCCCACAGGATTTGCGGAGCCAACGCTTTGTTTTTCTACCAACGCACATCCGGTCCGAAACGAAGAAACCCCAATCGAGAGTCGATAAGTTCATAATTGATAGCAAAGAATGCATTTATTTTAGGTCCGGTAGAAGAAAGGGACAAACCTAAACAATTTCTATTTCAAAATCCGAGCCCTATCACCTACCGTGAAGAACGAATACCAGATTATCCCTCCATATTATTCAATATTGCCATAATATACCAAATCATCATTTTTATAGAGCTTGGAAGTATGGGAATTATATTTATATAGCTGGTTTACATAGAATCCCTTACCATCGCTTTCCAGGATGACGTTATTGGATTCATCTTCCGGAAGAAAAAGTTCGGCTTTATTTCCTTCCTGTGAAATTAGGATAAAGGCACTTATTATTGCCGAATCCCCTACCTTATCCACTGGATTTAATCGAAAACCGGATTCAAAGGGTCGAATGCATTGCTGTTCCAACTGGCTCCAGCTTTCCCCGGCAGATACAAGGCAGCCAAGTGAATCTTTAGATCCTCCAACCGCGACAACTTTTTCAGGGACCGTAGCTTCCCTAGATGGGGTCTCCTGCTGAACAGTTCTGTTGCATCCAAGGATGACCATTGCGGTAAAAATTGAAAAAAATATTCCGTTCTTCATAACTTAATGAAAACAAGAAATGAGCCAAGTTTTTTGGACCCTTCTAAATGAAACTTAGTAGAGGTCAAGACATTTAACGTTAAGACAGAGGAATAAATGCACTGAAACCTCCGTAGAAAATCCACCGCTATAACCTAATTGTGACGGGACTTGATAAAGTTAGTTTTCCAATAGATAATTGCCGGATTCTTAATCACCATTAAGCCGAATCTACTATTAATGTGATCGGTCCGCCGCATTCTTCCCAAAATTGATAACCCGTACAATAATGTATCGAGAACAGGTCAACGGCTGATTTTTTTTAATCCGGGGTGATCTCGCTGAGAAATAGCACATTGCAACCGATTATTTTTCTGACCCAAAGGATAATTCTGGTTAAGGATTTTTCGTTGAAATCAATTCCCATTTTACATGATGCTTCTTATTGGATCAATTGCATTAAGAGGTCAGGCGCTCCTTCTGGTTCTAACCCTCACCGCCCCAACTCACCTTTTCATATATTACAGATAGAGAATCCTAGCGTACAAAGTTTTGACCTATAAATGAAAACAGTAGAGAATATGGTATAGCAAGGAAATAGGAAAGATCTTTCTTAGCCGATTTTTAGCTTTCGGTCTCTTTCGCGCAATAGATGAAACGTTTTACAATTTTGTAACAATGATGTTTATTTTTTATGGAAAATACACTATTAACCCTTTTTTCCCTACTTTGAAAACATAATTTTTAATACAGATCTAAAAGGTAAGGTACCGATCTCAATAGATCAGTACCTTTTTTACTTGTGATCTGAAATTCATATACTGTACCGAAACAGTTTCCAATGACAGTTCGGGTCTGGACTTTTTTTTCGATTTTATGGATGAACCCTCCTTTCTCATAGCCCTACGAGGAGGTATTGAGGACACTAAATTCCCATAGTATTCCGCGTTTTCTACATTAATAACCTGATAATCAAACAATATATCAAGTCTCTTGCATCCTCTCGGTTTTAGTGAATGACATAGACCAGCTCATAAAAGCTTCATAGTTAACTATGAAATAGTTTATTGGTTTATTGAGGATTATCGTTAAGTATAAAAACTATCAAGCTTTCACAAAACATATTCCATTTTATTTTTTCGATTAGAATGCTTAAAAAGCAAAAACAATTCATTTTTTACAGTGTTATATTTTTATACACAAAAACAAATAACTATGGATTCTTTAGATTTAAAAGGAAAATGGAATATCCTTAAGGGAAAAGTAAAGCAAAAATATGCAGACCTTACGGATGATGATCTTCTGTATGTTGAAGGTAAAGAAGATGAACTTTATGGTAGGCTTCAGGAGAAAACGGGTAAAACTCGTGATGAAGTTAAAACATGGTTAAAAGATCTGGATAAAGAATAATACCCATTTATATCAGCATTTATTAAAAGCCTAGCATTTATGTTAGGCTTTTTCTATCCATACCATTCCGCAAAGCATATCGTCAGTATTATAATTTATAACTTAAGTAATCACTTTTGGGTTCTGATAGCGCAAGAGCTATATCATTATCTAAATAATCCCAAACACTATCAACCTTAACAAGCGTGTA
>JBEBTR010000172.1:0-6465 GCA_040393725.1 Sphingobacterium endophyticum
AAAGATTTTTAAATTTTTGGTTTAAAAATCTTTTTTTTATTTTCGAAACGCTTTACAAGCAAATAACCTTTTGTTATTTTTGAATAAAATCTATTATGAATTCATAGTTTTTGCCCTGTTTTAACAAAACAAAAACATTGACTTAATAATTATTTAACATTATAAATCTATTTTCGAAACAATTTTAAACAAATAAAAAGTTCTTAAAATTGAATTCGAAACATCTATTAGAAGAACCTATTTATTTTTAATACACATCTAAATGAAAAAACAATTACATCTCATTTTTTTGCTGTGCCTACTACCGATCGGTATGCTATGGGCTCAACAAAAAAATATCACGGGGAAAGTGACCAATGAAGATGGTAATCCTGTTGAAGGAGTAACCATCCGTATTAAAGGACACTTAAATGCATTGGCGCAAACATCTCAAACTGGAGAATTCAATGTAGAAGCCAATGTCGGAGATGTGCTGGAATTTGCCAGCATGGGCTATGCTACTGCTGAACGCAGCATTACTGATCAAAGCTTAATCAACATCATCCTAAAATCCGATCAAACAAATCTTGACGAAGTCGTGGTCGTAGGTTATGGTACTCAAAAGAAAGTCAACCTTACTGGAGCGGTTTCAACAATCAATAGCGAACAGTTGGAAAGAAGACCTGTGGTCTCAACTTCTTCTGCACTGCAGGGGCTTGCTCCCGGAGTTACCGTGACTTCCCAGTCTGGTGCTCCTGGTGCTGATCAAGGCCAGATCCGTATCCGTGGTGTAAACTCTTTCGGAGGCTCTGATTCAGAACCCTTAGTAATCATTGACGGTGTAGCAGGATCTCTTGACAATATTGATGCTAACCTCATTGAGAATATTTCAATCTTAAAGGACGCGGCTTCTGCTGCTATTTATGGTTCCCGTGCCGCGAATGGCGTTATCTTAGTCACAACTAAACGTGGTAAGGATCAATTTGGAATCAACTACAAAGGCTATACAGGATGGCAGGATGCAACCTTCATCCCTAAAGTTACGGATGGAGCGACATTTATGAAGGTCTTCAACGATGCAAATATGAACGATAATGGATCGGTGATCTATAGCGACAAAGATTTTGAAGACTTCAACAAATTATATGCTGAAAACCCTGATAATTTCGATTGGCAGAAAGCTATTCTTAGCGGATCAGGATTCACCCACAACCACTTCTTATCCCTAAACGCTGGTGCTGGAAAAATTCGCGTGGCACCTTCTGTAGGCTATGTTTCTCAAGATGGTTTAATCAAAAACACAGGATTTCAAAGGTACACCTTTAGAAACAACATGGATATCAATCCAAATGATAAATTGAATATTCGTTTTGACTTATCTGCAGTAAATACCAACCGACTTCAAATTGCAAACGAAGGCACAATCTGGAACTACCTTGGCCGTATGCCAACTAACATTCCAATTCGTGTAGCGGATGGATTCTGGTCAGAAGGATGGGTAAAAAATAACCCGGTTGCTTTTATCGAAGATGGTGGTAACAGAAAAGTTAACAACCTGGAATTAATCGGTAATCTTTCAATTAACTATAAACCTACAGATTGGCTGAGCATTTCCGGTATGGCTGCACCAAGATACCGCACCCGTAATATCCATGATTTTGCAAAAGCGGTCATGACCTATTATGAAGATGGAAGCGAGGCGGGCACAGCATTGCCTTCAACTGAGCTTACCGAGTCTGCTTACCGCTACTTTAACGGAAGCTACTCTTTCCAAACCACTGCTCAAAAATCATTCAACGATCATAACTTCAGCCTGATGCTTGGCGCCTCCAGAGAAACTTATGACGAGAAATACTTAATGGGATACCGTCGTGACTTTACCTACGACACCTATGAGGTATTAAATGCTGGAGCAGATACTGAAACTAAAAACAATGCCGGAAATCAGTTTCAATGGTTATTGGTTTCAACATTCGGACGTTTCAATTATGATTATAAAGGTCGTTATCTTTTAGAGGCAAACTTACGTTACGATGGTAGTTCAAGATTTGCAAAATCAAATCGCTGGGCTGCTTTCCCTTCTTTCTCTGCTGGATGGAGAATTTCAGAAGAACCATTTATGGAAGATCTTAAAGGATCGATCAACCAATTGAAGCTTCGTGGTTCCTGGGGTATCCTTGGTAACCAGAACATTGGTTCAACTTACTATCCTTACATCGAGACTTTGAACCTTGGCAGTATTTCTGTTGGCGGAGCAGTCGATCAAATGATTGCTTTAAACACCATGGCTAACTCAGGATTATTGTGGGAAGAAACCACAATGACCGGATTTGGTTTAGATGCTTCCTTGTTCAACCACTTCAGCTTTACTTTCGATTGGTACAAAAAACACACCGATGGGATTTTGATGAAGCTATACGTTTCAGAACTATATGGTAAGAATGCCCCATTCCAAAATGCTGCAAAGGTTGAGAACAAAGGCTGGGAGGCTTCTGTTCGTTATGACAACCAGTTCGGAGACTTTAAGTTGGGTGTGGGCGCAAATATTTCCGACGTCAAAAATAAAATTATTGATATGAAAGGCCAGGTTTCAGGTACTTTATTGAGACAACAGGAAGGCTATGCAATCAACTCCATTTTTGGCTATCAATCGGATGGACTATACCAAAGTCAGGAAGAAATAGACAACGGACCTACTCAATTCGGAACGATCAAACCTGGTGACATCCGTTACAAGGACGTAGCCGGTGCTTTCGATGATAATGGAAATGCCATTCCTGATGGAAAAATCACAGACGCTGATAAAGTAATATTAGGCAGCACAATCCCTCGTTACACTTATGGATTTAACCTAGATTTAGGCTATAAAGGGATCCGTTTCAGTGCCTTCCTACAAGGAGTTGCCAAAGCAAATGGCTATTTGGATTCTCATTATGTCATCCCGGCAGTAAACTCTTCGGCAATCAAGCCTTGGCAGTTAGACTATTGGTCTGAAGACAATAAGGACGCATCCTTGCCGCGTGTTTCAGTAACCTCTACAAATAATACCCAGAATTCAGACTTCTGGATGAAAAGCGCTTCTTATTTAAGGCTTAAAAACGTTCAGATAGGTTATGAAATTCCAAAAACATGGTTAGCTAACAGCAAAATCGGCGGAATTTTCATCTATGCTAATGGACAGAATTTATTTACAAAAACAAACTTCTACGAAGGCTATGACCCTGAAATCAATTACAATGCAGGGGCTCAAGATGGCGTAACCTTAGGTTCCGGAAACTTTTATCCTCAAGTTAAGGTGTACACATTTGGTTTAGACTTTAAATTTTAAGAAACAATGATCAAGACGACAAAATCAATTATAGGAATTAGCTTATTGTGCGCTGCACTCATGTCATCATGTGACTTGGACAGAATGCCACTGGATGGACCTTCATCGGAAACATTCCCTTCCAATCAAAAAGAAGCTGAAATGGGATTACTGGGCGCTTACAAAGGACTTACCTTATTGGATGCCTCTAGCACTCCAATTTGGCATGTCATGGACAACATTACCGATATTGGCTATGCTAGACCCGGCAATAATTACACCTCTCCTATCACAAGCTCTATTACTACTGATAATGCGCTTGCAACCAAACCTTGGGCAGCCCATTATAAAACAATCGGAAGGGTTCATGATGTTTTGGATAAATTAGCTGAAATCAAAAACACAATGGCCGAAGCAGATTACAATAAAATTGACGGTGAATTAAGGTTTATCCGTGCATATTGTTATTCCCAGCTAATTGAGTTATATGGAGATGTTCCATTATTAAAAAATGCGCTAAAATTAGGGGATGAACTTCCGTCACGTAATCCTAAAACAGAAGTTGAAAAATTCATCCTTGATGAGTTAACTGCAATCGCAGACCATTTACCACAATCACAAGCAGGTGTTAAATTCTCAAGAGCTTCAAGCATCGCTGCCTATACATTAAAAGCAAGAGTTGCATTATATGCAAAACAATATAAAGTTGCCGCAGAAGCCGCGAAAAAAGCCATCAGCTTATCCAATGGAATCCACAGCTTGACAGAATTTGACCAAAGCATCGAATTTGCCAATAAATCCCATAAAGAAGGTGAGCCAGAGGTGGCAAACATCTTTGGACATAAAGGTTATGAAAGCAGTAAGGAATGGATCTGGGTTGTAGAATATAACCGAAACATTTCCGACAATGTACACAACCAAGGATATTATTTGGCTTCAAGACTTGGAAAGGGAGTCTGCTATTGGGGACCAACTCAAAACTTTATTGATTCCTTCCAGGATTTGGATGGTCATTACATCACAGAATCCAGCATCTATAATCCTGAAAAACCTTTTGAAAACAGGGACCCTCGCTTGGACTTGTACACCGTTCGTCCAAACTCAAGATTCATGGGATTCCAGTTCGAACCTAACGCCTCTTTTTCTAAAGTAAACAACTATTGGCCGGTAATCAATGGCACTGCTGAAAAACCAAGCTCGCAGACCAATGCGGATGCAACAAATGCCTATCGTTCTTTCAGTGGATACCTATGGCGTAAACACACTGATTTAGCTGATTTCGCGACTACCTCTGTTTCGGGATTCTCTGACCTAAATGTTGGGGTATTACGTTATGCAGAACTATTGTTGATTTATGCAGAAGCTAAAATCGAAGATAACAGCATAGATGCTTCCGTTTATGATGCCATCAATCAAATTCGCCAAAGAGCAAAAATGCCAAACCTTCCAAACGGTATGAACCAGGCTCAGATGCGTACTGCGCTACGTTATGAACGCAAGGTTGAACTGGCGAACGACGGTATGCGCTGGTATGATCTTCGTCGTTGGGGAATCGCAAACCAGGTCATGAATGGAAATATTTATTTGAACAGATTGGCTAATTCTTGGGATACCAATGTATTGCTTAGAATTGACGAAAATGCAAACCCTGTTTATAACCACAGCATTGCCAGCAAATCATTCGGAACCCAACAGGTAGTTTATAAAGTAAACAAAGATGAATATTGGCCAATCTCGGCACAAGAGCTGGATGCCAATAAAAACCTGAAACAGAATCCAGGTTATTAATTCGCTTACAATTCATACAAATACTTTAATTTCTCAAACGTGACCCGCCCAGGTCACGTTTGTTTTTAACAAACAACAATTTAAAATCATGCCCTATGAAAATTCTTAAAGTGAAACTTATAATAGGCCTTATTCTAATAACCACATTTTCGAATTGCCTAGCACAAGAAAAGTTAAAATTCAAACAACCTAACCTCACAGATTCGAACTCATGGACCATGGTTCTCCTGCCAGATATCCAAAACTATGTCAAGTTCCAAAGAAACCAACCCATCTTAGATGTGATGATGAATTGGATCATAGAAAATAAAGACCGGATGAATATTGAAATGGTCATGTGCACTGGCGATTTGGTTGAACATGATGATATAATCAATCCGGACCCAAAGAAAATGGATCAAACAGGAAAACAGCAGTGGGAAGCTTCGGCAAAAGCTTTTGCGAAGCTAGATGGGAAAATTCCATATATTACCGCAACAGGTAACCACGACTACAATATTTTTAGCTACACCCATAAGCCTAAGACAACGCATTTCCCTAATTACTTCTATCCAGAAAAAAACAGTGAAAATCAAAAATTATTGCGGGAAGTAACGGAGAACATCTATGGCGATCCAAGTCTTGAGAATGCCTCATACCAATGGAAATCTCCTCACGGCAAGCCATTTCTTTTCTTATCGCTAGAATTCGCCCCTAGGGACACTGTACTTGCTTGGGCCAACCAAGTGGTCAATCTGGAAAAATATCGTGACCACAGCGTTATATTGCTTACCCACGCCTACCTTAATTATCAAAATGAACATATCAAAACCGCAAAATATGACCTTCAGGATGCCAACTATGGTACGGCCGTATTTGAAAAACTAGTGAAACCTTCAAAAAATATTGAAATGGTGTTCTCTGGACATATAGGCGCAGCAAATGATATTAGAAAGCACGTTGGTTTCAGAACAGATAAAAATTCTATTGGCAAAATCGTTAGCCAAATGACATTCAATGCGCAAGCCTTAGGTGGCGGAACTTATGGCAGCGGAGGGGACGGATGGATCCGCATCTTGGAATTCCTCCCTGATCAAAAAACCATCAAGGTTAAAACCTTCTCACCTTGGTTTGCTCTATCTAGCACTACTCATGACCTAGCTTGGCGAACGGAAGATTTCGATGAATTTGAAATCAAACTCAACTAACCCTAACAGCATAAAAAAAGCCATCCCAAATGGGATGGCTTTGTATACCTAACAAAATTGATGCGGTTTAAACTTATTTTACTGCGTCTACAACTGCTTTGAAAGCATCTGGATTGTTTAAAGCTAAGTCAGCTAATACCTTACGGTTTAAGCCGATGTTTTTAGCGTTTAATTTACCGATCAACTGAGAATAAGAAATTCCGT
>JBEBTR010000173.1:0-6435 GCA_040393725.1 Sphingobacterium endophyticum
GATCGAGATGACCAGCGATAGCACTGGCCTCTTAATAAATTTTTCAAACATTAATTTCTTCTCCCTCCTTAATTATTGACCATTTTTGGTTTAATTACCATTCCATCACGCAAGGTTTTCACACCTTCATAAACAACTTTGGAATCGGCAGGGAGACCATCTTCAACGACATAATAATGTCCAACACGTTGACCGTTTTGGAAAGGAGTCATTTTAACCGTGTCACCTTTTAACATATATACATAGGCTTTATCCTGTATTTCGAAAACAGATTTCTGATGGACAAGCAATAGATCTCCAGTCTGCACAGGCACGCCAATTCTTCCGGTCGCACCATGTTTCAACAATCCTTGCGGATTTTTAAACTTCGCTCTCAAAGAAATAGATCCCGTACTGGCTTCAAATTCACTTTCTACGATTTCAGCAATTCCTTTGTCCGGATATGCAGTTCCATTTGCAAGGATTAACTGTACTTCTTTTTTGAAATTGTTTCTATTAAATGCCGAGTCAGAAGCGATACCTAAATATTCCTGTTCAGAAATATCAAAATAAACGTTCATGTTGGCCATATCAGATATTGTTGTTAATAAAGAACCCTCTTCTAACAAAGACCCTTCTTTTAACTGTATTCTGTCGATCCTTCCATCAAATGGCGCACGAATCTGCGTATTAGCAAGTTTTGTTTTAGCCTGATTTAATACAGCATCAGCTTCACCTACTTTAGCTTTGGCAGCACGAAGCTGAACTTTTAACAAATCATATTCAGTTGAACTAACGATATTCTTCTGAACTAACTTTTGAGTTCTTTCCATTTCCAGTTCAACTTTTTTCACTTCTGCCTCAGCACTACTCACAGCAGCTTGAGCTTGCGCTAAATCTGCTTTATATTCATCTGCAACTAAGGAGAACAACACCTGTCCTTTTTTTACAAAAGCACCTTCATCAACAAAGATGCGATCTAAGAAACCTACTAAACGCGAACGCAGTTCGACATTTCTTTGGGATTGAATATCGGCGATATACTCTTTGTATACGACCGTATCCAATTGAACTAAATTTGTAACCGGAACCAATTTAGGTGCATCAGTTGTTGTCTTTTCGTTACTGTTAGCAGTACACGAGGCAAAAAATAATGCACCACCGACTACGGGTAGTAGCATGCTTATTTTTTTCATAGCAATTAAAAATGTGGGTATAAATATAAAATAGAATACGATGGAATAGCCTTGCTAAGGAATAGGCATAGCAAAGCCAACACCTCTAGATTTAGAAGTGCCTAAATAATAATGAAATTAGAATGGACGGTATCTATACAAGAATTGATAATAACCCGGGAGGCATAAAGTCTTGGATAGATAAAATGGATGTTTGATTAGCGGAATAATCCTTGACAGTCTTGATAATAACCAAGTAAAAACCAATACTAAAGGAATTAAACCGAGCATAAGTGAAAATATTCGATATTCATCGAATATGATTTCTGGAAGAGTTTCGGATTGATCCGCATGAGTTAGGTCTAGGACCTCTTCCAATACAACTTCGACAAAAGTTTCATTGGCCAGCATTGCTGATGAGCCAAATAGGTCACTAGACTTTACCTCCAAACATAAAACATTTAGGTAACCGAATAGCGCCAAGAAGTGCAATAGTCGAAACATACGGCACAAAGATAAGGAAGACCCTAAGTAAAAAGGTACTAGAAATGTAAAAAAGCTGTGATTTTAGTTTTTTGAAGCAGTTTTTTCAGGCTGAGGAGATTCCTCCAAAGGTTCATCATCAAACAAAATTCTGACCGATGGTGTATAGGTATCCTCATGCTGTCCGTTCTTACTGGCCCAAAAGAAAGCCCCCAAGAAGAACAGTGCAATAAGAACACTACAACCGATTAAGAAAAATATGATGTTCATGATAACAAAGTTAAATTAATTTTCTACGTTTTGCATATCCCCGTGTCATTAAACTGGTAAAGGATATAATCGTGACTGTACTGATAGGCATTAAGATTGCCGCAAACAGCGGAGACATGGTCCCTTGAACAGCAAAGCTTAACCCGACAATATTATATAATAAGGAGATGACAAAAGACATTTTTATCACTTTGACTGCATCCTTACTGAATTCAAAGAATTTTGGCAATTTATGGAAAGCCTCACCATCCAAGATCGCATCACAGCCTGGGGAAAAATTGTTGATATCATCGGACACAGCAATTCCCAAGTCGGCCTTTCTTAATGCACCAGCATCATTCAGACCATCACCAAGCATACAAACTTTTTTGCCATGGCTTTGCCAATCTGATATCCTATTCAATTTTTCGGAAGGTGTTTGATTGAATAATAAGAATGCCTTGGACGGGAAGATCATTCGTAATGCCTCTGCCCTTCTCTCATTATCCCCGGAAATTAAATGAAGATCATACTTTTCCGCTTTTAATTCATTGATGACATCATTTAGACCTGAACGCCAAGATTGTTCCAACGTAAAATATCCTTTTAGGGTATCATTGATTTTAACATAGACAACAGACCCTTCAAGATCAACCTTATCGGTATTTACATAAGACGCACTTCCAACTTTGATTCTATAATCTTGATAGACTCCGGATTGTCCTCTTCCAACGACTTCTTGATAATGATTGATATTTAACATATCAACATTTCCTAAATATTTTAAAATCTCCCTGCTTAAAGGATGATTCGAGTTCCGACAAAGAGAAGCCAATAAATTGCGTTCAATGCTATTGAGTTTCCCCTCAAAATACATACTTGAAGCTGTTGGCGATGATATTGTTCCAGTTTTATCAAACACAACCGTATCAATTGCTGCCATTTGCTCAATCGCAGCAGTATTTTTGATATATAGTTTATTTTTATCAAAGATGCTTAATGCTGCCGACAAGGTAAACGGTGAGCTTAATGCCAATGCGCAAGGACATGCAATAATGAGCACTGCAGTAAATGCAGCCCATGCTTTGTCTGTATTTCCTCCAAAAGCCCAAAATATACAGGCGGAAAAAGCGATAATCAATAAACCAATCGTAAAATATTTACTGATGTAGCCTACAAAGGTTTCAAATTTCTTTTCATATTGTTTGAAACTATCGTTGTTCCATAATTTAGTCAGATAACTTTGAGAAACCGCTTTCACTACTTCCAGCTCTATGGCTTCACCCATTTGCCTACCTCCAGCATATACGACTTCGCCAAGCACTTTTTCCACGGGCTTACTTTCACCAGTTACAAAGCTGAAATCGACAGAAGCATTCCCTTTTAACAAGATTGCATCTGCGGGAATAATTTCATTGTTCCTCACCAATATCCTATCCCCTACCTTCAAATCAGCAATTTGGGTAGGTTTTGAGAATTCATTTTCCAATACAGTAACCGCAACAGGAAAATAGGACCGATAATCACGTTCGAATGAAATATGGTAATACGTTCGTTGCTGTACATATTTTCCAATGAGGATAAAAAATACCAAACTACAAAGCGTATCCATAAAACCTGCTCCGGTTTGGGATAGAATCTCATAGGCCGAACGGAAGAAGAGCACGAAAATCCCCAATGCCAAAGGGACATCAAGATTGAGCCTTTTTTGTTTTAAGCTCAACCATGCCGATTTAAAATAATCCGACGCACTATACAATAGAACTGGTAGTCCGAAGGCAAGATTCATGTATCCGAAAAAATTGGAATATTGGCGTTCAAATTCTGCCATTCCAAAATATTCCGGGAAGGAAATCATCATTGAATTTCCGAAACAGAATCCGGCAACAGTTATTTTTGCAATCAGTTTATTTTGATTGATTTTCTTTCCTTCCTTTACAACATCTTGAAGGGTAATTTTCGGATCGTACCCTATTTTATGAAGTAAGTCAACCAGTTCACGTAAGGAGATTTCATTCTTCTTAAAAGTAATGCTGGCTTGCTTCTTCATGAAGTCAACTTGTGAGGTTTTGACTCCGGGGTTTAATTTGTAAAGATGTTCCAATAGCCATATACAGGAACTACAGTGTATTGCAGGAACATAAAAGGTAATGATAGCAATATCTTCGTCTTGATAATCGACTAACTTGGCAATAATATTTGGCTCATCCAGGTAGGACAAGTCTTCTTTCTGTGCTTTTTGAGATTTACCTGGATGTGTATTGTATTTATAATAGCTAGCCATATTGTTGTCATTCAGTATTTGATATACCGTTTGACAACCTAGACAACAAAAGCGATGGTCTTCCAATATATAGGCAGAATCTTCCACCGGGTCACCACAGTGATAACACGTAGTTGTTAATTGCAAATCCCCTTTTGTTGGCATAATATAAAAATAGATTAAATAGCTTGACTAAATAAATTTTCTCTTTCTTTTGTTTTTTGTAGGCGTTCATCAAATGCCATGCAGACATTCCTTAAAAAGGATTTCCCAACTTCCGTAATTTGAACAATGTTTCCATTAACTTGTACGAGCTCGTCCATAATTAAGGGTTCTAATCTTTCAATGATTTTATCATTCAGTTCAAAGCCATCCTTAAGAAGGACTTTTCCTCGGCACATCATATCCAAGATATATTCACGAACTATTAAATCTTCATCGTTCAAGATATGTCCTTTTACAACTGGCAGCTGCCCATTTCCGATAAGTTCATGATATTCTTCCACTGTTTTTACGTTCTGAGCAAATGCTGTCCAAGCATCGCTGATGGAAGAAACGCCCAATCCAATTAGTAGTGGTGTATATCGATCTGCATATCCCATAAAGTTACGGTGAAGAGTTCCGTCCATTGCAGCAATATATAAGGCATCATCCGTTTTTGCAAAGTGATCCATACCTACATCTTTGAAACCACAATCTAGGATCATTTGTTTTCCTAGCTTATAGAGGTTCAGCTTATCTTCCCCAACAGGAAGGTCATGTTCTGTAAATCTTCTTTGACCAGGTTTAATCCAAGGCACGTGCGCATAACTATAGAAGGAAATACGGTCTGGGTTAAGCTTCATAGAATGCTCAATGGTCATTCGAACAGATTCAGGAGTTTGTAAAGGCAGACCATAAATCAAGTCAAAATTGATTGATTCATATCCTAATGATCTGGCATCTTCCATAACACGGGCGACATCCTCGACTGTTTGATGCCTATTGATTATGAACTGAACTTTCTCATCAAAGTCCTGAATGCCTAGACTTAATCTTTTAAATCCTAAATTATAAAGGGTTTTTAAGTGCTCAAAAGTTGTATTGGCCGGGTGAGCTTCGAATGAAAATGAAGCATCTTCTGTTTTTTCATTTCCGTCCAAAAGCCCTGCAATCAGACGGTGCAAATTCTCAGCAGTGAAGAAAGTTGGAGTTCCTCCTCCCAGATGTATTTCAGCAATTCTCAGTTTATCTTCTTTTAAGATTTCCTTGTACATCTGCCACTCTTTCAATAATGAAGTGATGTAAGGATCTTCTACTTTATGATTTTTGGTAATCCGGGTATTACATCCACAATAGGTACATAGACTTTCACAATATGGTAAGTGGACATAAATACTTATCCCCTTGTCTTTTGATTTTTCAAAATTCAAGGCTACGCGATCTGTCCAATCCGATTCATTGAATCGATCGTTTTCCCAGAAAGGAACGGTTGGATAACTGGTATAGCGGGGTGCCGCTACGTTATATTTGTTGATCAGTTTGTTTAGAGTCTCCTTTTCCATATTTTCTAAATTTTACCTTATTCGTGCAATCCATTCTACATTGACAAGCTTCACCGGCGCATCCGCCTACCATCCATTGTGTAAGATTTTGGATAGTCTGTTTTGCAATACCTTCTAAGCTATTATCCAATGGAACGTTCGCAACATGTATCTTCAATTCTCCGGCATAATCTAGGTCTATATGTTCAGTGGATTTTGAACGGGTGACAATATTTCTTACCCCAATTTTGAAGAGTTCAAATAACATTACTCTATCCAACACATCTCGGTCAGAAATAATAACGGCCTCTTTACCCATTGCATAATGCATAGTGCTGAAATTCAACTCATTCGATATCAAAGTTAAATCATGAACCTTTCCATTTGCTTTGGCGAGGTGTTCCTTTTCTGGACCCAATATGTTATATGCAATCACTCTCATCCCTAAGTAAAGTAGTTTATAATGTCAAAAGTAGATTATAAATGCACAGAAACGAGTGAACTGCATCATAACAGAAAGTGATATAAATCACCTTGGGAAGATGATGGGAAATAGTATTTAGTATATAGTAGTTAGTAATTAGATGATTTTGCACCTTATAAAACAATTCTAAATTTCTACATTCATATCAACCAATGCAGTCATCTTAATACTAAATACTAACTACTAACTACTCAAAACTTCATAAAAAAAGGTGCTTGGGAATTCCGAGGGCACTGAAAAAGCCTCAATTTTTAAATGAGTCTTAAAGAAATGACTGAG
>JBEBTR010000174.1:0-6430 GCA_040393725.1 Sphingobacterium endophyticum
TTAGACTTTGAATTAATTAAAGGGATGAAATTCGTGGATCCGCATATTCATATGGTTTCACGTACAACGGATGATTACCAAGCTCTGTTTGATGCAGGAGTCCTATTATTGATTGAACCCGCTTTTTGGGTTGGTCAACCTAGGACGGGAATTGATACCTTTAAGGATTATTACAGTAGCCTTATAGGTTGGGAAAGATTTAGGGCATCCCAATTTGGGATCAGACATTTCTGTACCATTGGCCTAAACTCAAGAGAAGCCAACAATGAAGCATTAGCCGAACAAGTCATGGAGCTTCTTCCTCATTTCATATATAAAGAGGGTGTACTAGGTATTGGAGAGATTGGTTATGATGATCAAACTTCTGCCGAAGACAAATATTACAGAGCTCAACTTGACTTAGCTAAAGAAGCTGGGCTTCCTGTCCAGGTTCACACACCTCATCGTGATAAAACAAAAGGAACAACTAGAAGCATGGATGTAGCCATTGAACACGGCTTAGATCCTAAAACCGTTATCATTGACCACAACTCCGAAGAAACTGTAAAAGAAGTTCTGGACCGAGGTTTTTATGCAGGATTTACCATTTATCCATTTACAAAAATGGGCAATGAAAGGATGGTAGAGATCGTCAAGGAATATGGTTCGGAAAGGATTATGGTTAACTCTGCAGCGGATTGGGGTATAAGCGACCCCTTAGCAGTACCTAAAACGGCTGCCTTAATGGCTCAACATGGCATTTCTAAAGAAGATATCGAGAAAGTATGTTTTCAAAATGCTCTGGACGCTTTTCAAGTAAGCAATCACATGAATTTAAGTGACTTAGATAAAACATATTTTGCTGATCCTAACGAAAAATTTGAAGGAAACACGATTTTGCGTGGAGGTCAACAACCGAGGTTAAATAAGGATTCTATTATTATTTCTTAAATAAACATTGAATGTTGAAACCATGGATCCAAATAATTCGGCCTTCCAATGTTTTAACAGCAATATCCGATGTTTTAGCTGGCGTTGCTTTAGCTTGTTTATTTCTACAGAGCAACTTGCCCGATGCTAATACTTTGATATGGATAACCTTATCCAGCATGTTGTTATACACCGGGGGCATCGTTTTCAACGATGTCTTTGACTCTGAATTGGATAGAATAGAGAGGCCTGAACGTCCGATACCTTCAGGAAAAGTTAAGAAGTCTTCTGCTGCAATTTTAGGAACATTAGCCTTTGCAGTAGGATGCTTATTGGCATTTCTCGTTAATATTACTGCCTTTTATATTTCATTGGCTATTGTGTTAATGTGCCTTTTATACAATGGTAAAGCAAAACACCATTTTATTGCTGGCCCAATTGTTATGGGTAGTTGTCGAGGTTTAAATTTATTGTTAGGCATGGCAGTACTACCAGCCTCATTGGCTTACTGGTATATAGCTATTATTCCAATTATCTATATTGCTTCAGTGACCAATATTAGTCGCGGTGAAGTATATGGAAATAATAAAACAGCAATGCTAGTGTCGGTGGGATTGTATTCCATCGTAGTACTAACACTTATTTACTTCACTTTCAGCAGCAAAAATTATTTGGCGTTAATATTTATACTTTTATTTACTTCTATGATTGCAATACCTTTATTCAAGGCATTAAAATCATTGAACCCATTAGATGTTAGAAAAGCCGTTAAATTTGGTGTTTTGGCACTGATTTTAATGAATGCCAGTTGGATTGCAATTTCAGGCTTTTGGCTTCTCGCCATTGCCGTTTGTGCAATCCTACCTGTATCAATTTACCTAGCCAAAAAATTTGCCGTAACCTAAACCTTGTGAACTATGGAACGATCATTAGAACAAAAATTTGCAGTTGAATATCAATATAATGTTTACTTCACTAAAGGCTTATTCTCCTTAGGTAATAACCTTTTTAAGGATTTCCTTTCTAAAAGAAGTAATCCTGGCTTTAAACAGAAGATACTTTTTGTTATTGATGCTGGATTTATTGAAAAAAATCCTGAATTAAGCAATCAGATTCGCAATTACTTTATGGAATCTGAAGATTTTATCCTTGCCAGTGAACCTCTTGTAATTCCTGGAGGTGAAATCTGTAAGAATGACATTAAATGTCTAGATTCTATAATCCAAGCTGTAGATCAATATGGCATTGACAGACATTCTTATATCGTAGGAATAGGTGGTGGTGCTATCCTTGATTTAGTTGGATTTGCAGCAACCATTTCACATCGTGGAATTAAACACATCCGTATTCCTACAACGGTATTATCTCAAAATGATTCTGGAGTCGGGGTTAAAAACTCAATAAACTTCAAAGGGAAAAAGAATTTCTTAGGTACTTTCGCCCCTCCTCAAGCGGTATTCAATGATTTTGAATTCCTACAATCATTAGATGATAGATCTTGGATTGCAGGGGTATCTGAAGCTATTAAAGTTGCTCTAATTAAGGATATCAATTTCTATGAATGGATTGTGAACAATGCTCAAAAAATTAAAACAAGAAATTCTGCAGAAATGGAAGACCTTATCTACAGGTGTGCAGATAAACACTTAGAACATATACGAAATGGTGACCCCTTTGAGCTAGGTTCTTCCAGACCTCTAGACTTTGGTCATTGGAGTGCTCATAAATTAGAGCAGATGACAGATTTTAAAGTTCTCCATGGTGAAGCTGTTTCTATTGGAATCGCAATCGATGTTTTATATTCTTTTCTGGTTGGAAAGATTTCAGAAAAAGATGCTTACAGCGTCGTTGAACTTCTGCATCAATTAGATTTACCAATCTATCACCCTATGTTGGATACGGAAGAGGCTAGATTTATATTACTATCTGGATTATTAGATTTTCAAGAACATCTAGGAGGAAAATTGACAATTGTTCTTTTGGAAAAATTAGGCAAGGGAATCGATGTCCACTCATTGGAATATCCATTGGTACTGCAAGCAATCGATTTATTGAAGAATTTCTGCCAAAATCAAAAACCTGTTTATGAAGTTAGCTAATTCACATATTTCCTACTGCAGCAACATTCACCCGGGAGAATTATGGAAAGATCATTTCCATGAATTAAAAACAAATTTGCCTAAAATTAAAGCTGCTGTTTCTCCGAACCAAAACTTTGGAATAGGGTTAAGACTTTCTGCAAAAGCAGCTAAAGATTTAGCGAATCCTTCTAATCTTCAGGAATTTCAAAACTGGATGAATGAAAATGGGTTTTATGTCTTTACAATGAATGGATTCCCATTTGGAGATTTCCATGTAAAGGAGGTAAAAGATCAAGTACATGCTCCAGATTGGACCAGCAAGGAACGTTTTCAATACACAAAAAACCTGTTTGATATTTTAAATCAATTACTCGAGAATGGTCAAGAGGGTGGAATTTCAACATCTCCCCTTTCATATCGTTTTTGGCATACCGAAAATACTCAAGAATGGAAATCCAAAAGAGATCAATGCACCAAACATATCCTATTAATTGCTGAATATCTTTACGAAAAAGAAGTTTCTACGGCAAAATATATGCATTTGGATATTGAACCTGAACCTGATGGAATGCTGGAAGATTCCCAAGAATTTATTGCTTGGTATACTCAGGAACTAATCCCTATGGCTATTTCTTATTTCAATGAAAAGAGCAAATTAGATGAAGACCAGGCAAAGGCAATTATAAATCGCTATATCTGCCTTTGTTATGATGTTTGCCATTTTGCATTGGAATATGAAGACCATCAGCATTGCATGGATCAGTTAGAAAAATTAAATATTAAAATTGGAAAGTTCCAAGTTAGTTCTGCCATTAAAGTCTCACTTGCAACAGATCCTGAAATAAGAAAACATCAGAAAAATAAATTAAATGAATTCAATGAACCCATTTATCTGCATCAAGTTATTGCTAAGGATTCTGATGGGAATTTAATTAAATATAAAGATCTTCCAGATGCTTTGAATGATACAAATGATATCAATCATATCGAATGGAGAAGTCATTTCCATGTTCCTATCTTCTTAGAAAGTTATGGAGAACTAGATTCAACCCAAGAAGATATTATAAAAGTAGTAAACCTTCATAAGGAAAAACAAAGAACAAATCATATCGAGGTAGAGACCTATACTTGGGGAGTTTTACCCAAATCTTTGCAAGTTCCGATTGAAGAGTCTATTGCAAGGGAATTGAGCTGGTTATTGGATAAATTAAAGAGTTAAGTATGAAGAGAATTGTAGTAATTGATATAGTTGGGCTTTCAAGCTCTGTAATCGGGGAACACACCCCTTTTATCCAAAAGTTTATTGCTGAAAACAAATTACGTCATATTAAACCCGTATTACCTGCATTGACAACGTCTTCACAGACTACTTATTTAACAGGCGTATCTCCCAGTCAACATGGTATTGTGGGAAATGGTTGGTATGATCACACGGCTGCTGAAATACAGTTTTGGAAACAAGCCAACGGCTTAGTCCAAGGTGAAAACATTTGGGAGACAGCTAAGAAAATGAACCCTTCCTTCACCTGTGCTCAGATGTTCTGGTGGTACAATATGTATAATGGAGCTGATTATTCAGTCACTCCTAGGCCAAATTATCTGGCTGATGGTAGAAAAATGCCTGATTGCTATGCATATCCAAGTACTTTACGAGATGAATTGACAGAAAAATTCGGAAAATTTCCTTTATTTAATTTTTGGGGTCCTAATGCCAATATTACCTCATCCAATTGGATTGCAAATTCCGCAATGTATGTTGAAGATAAATATAAACCTACGTTGAATCTGGTCTATCTGCCTCACTTGGATTATTGCCTTCAGAAATTTGGCCCTAATTCAGATCAAACAGCAGAGGAATTAAAACTAATCGATGAGTTGGTCCAAAAGATGGTTACTTTCTTTAAAGAACGTGATGTTGAAATTGTTTTAATTTCAGAATACGGAATTGCACCAGTAGATCAACCCATTCATATCAATAGGATTTTAAGAAAAGAAGGTCTTCTAGATATTAGAATCGAAAGAGGATTGGAACTATTAGATGCCGGCGCATCTGAAGCATTCGCCGTTGCCGATCATCAAATCGCACATATTTACACCAAGTCCGAAAAAACAAAAGAAAAATTGAAATCCTTATTGTCCAAAGTACCAGGTATTGCAAAAGTACTGGATAAGGAGGATAAAAAACTATATCAAATTGACCATAATCGCTCTGGAGATCTCGTTCTATTGGCAGAGAAAAACGCTTGGTTTACCTATTATTTCTGGGAGGATGATGCAAAAGCACCAGATTACGCTAGAATGGTAGATATACATAAAAAACCAGGTTATGATCCTGTAGAAATGTTTATGACCTCCAAATCAAGAGCAATCTTTAAATTGATTTTGAAAAAAATTGGTATAAGAGCGGTATTGGATATTACCCCTTTAGATCCAACTTTGGTAAAAGGTTCTCATGGAATTACTGATATTGACCAAGAATACTATCCTATCCTGATAGGAAATTTCGATCAACTGGAAGAAATTGTAGAACCAACTGCTATCAAGAACTTATTGTTAAACAAAATATTTGTTAACAAAACTGTAGATGAGATAGTAAGTTCCTAATATGTAGATAAAATGTAAATAACCTAAACTGTTATGTACAAGGTGCTTTAGAAATATCTTTTGCATTTTTATAAATCAAACATTTAGGATTTTTATGTCATATCATGCTATTGAAAACTTAGTTGAAAGTACTATTCTTATCATTGAAAAGAGCAATCTTTCAATTGAAAGACAACGTAATCTAATTTATAATCTGTATCAATTCCAAAATCGATTTGATACTAGTTATACCACGTTACGTTGTTTTTCATTTTTGGAGAAAATCGGATATATCAAAAAACTTCCTCTTAATCAACACCCAGATTTTAAAAGTGATCCTGAATATTTTAAATCTATTGAAGAGAATTGGATCCCTTCCAACATTGATTTAGGGGACGAAAGTGATGTGGTTTTTTACGAGGATGGTTTTATTTTTCCTGAATATGGATCCGATACTTGGAAAAGATTGGTTGAAGAAGGCATGTGGACAGAAGCAATAGAAGAACCTCAGGAAATTCCTATATTAAATTTAATTTCTACAGGAATTGAATTGGCAGAAAAATATAAGGAACAATCGCTGATGCAAAATTACTATTTAGCGTTCTTAAATGCATTTTTAGAATTTGATATTTCCTCAGATGATGGTATTCCAAACGATATTGAGGATTGGATAAACAATGAAGATCTTCTAAAACTTCGTGAACTTTTCATTCAACACAGCCTATTGTCCATTAAGAAAAAGGAAACAGAATTTGAAATTCCTAGTCGGACAAATGAACTTTTAGGAGATCCAACACCAAATCAAAAAGCAAAAATAGAATTCTTGATGGATCCCAAGAAGACTGTTGAGAAAATTT
>JBEBTR010000175.1:0-6413 GCA_040393725.1 Sphingobacterium endophyticum
CTTAGCTGAGGTTAGGGACAACCTTCTTTGCATTTTTGATAACAGTCAGATCCCTTCAAAACTGTTATATGTTCAGGCTTATTGAAGAATAAGGTTTCCCATCATCGTTTTTTTAATGCAGGAGGCGACATCTTTTTCGGAGGAATGCATTTTGAGGGCGAGGGAGGACAGTTTCATCCCTATGTTTATGATTATAATGATAAGGGGGATTATCCAAAGAACGGAGGCTACAAAAGTGATACGTATAGCACAGAGCTGTATGCCAATGCTGCAATCAAATTCCTGGAGAGTGATACAGCAAAGCAGAAACCTTTTTTATGTTATGTCGCATTTACATCCCCTCATGATCCTCGAACGCCCCCTGCAGCAATTAGGAACAGACATCGACCTTCCGATATACCATTGCCTCCAAATTTTTTACCAGAGCATCCATTTGATAATGGCGATCTACGTGTGCGGGATGAACTATTACTTCCACATCCACGTACTGAAAGTGCGGTAAAGGAACAGATTGCGCTATATTATGACATGGTGAGTGAAATGGATGCGCAAGTTGGAAGAATCCTCGAGGCATTAGATAGATCTGGCCTGCGTAATAGTACAATGATCGTTTTTGCTAGCGACAATGGTCTGGCCTTAGGACAACATGGACTGTTGGGTAAACAAAGTTTATATGAGCATAGTATCCGTGTCCCGATGATTTTTATTGGGACTGGAATACCTGTAAATAAGCAATCTCAATCATTTGCTTACCTGAGCGATATTGCCCCGACCATATACGACTGGCTCGGGGTGGAAGCGCCCCCTACTGTTGAGGCTAAGAGCTTGATGCCGATTTTTAGAGATCCTAAAGCTAAAGTCCGAGATAATATTTACAACATCTATGGGCATTGGAGTAGAAGCTTGAAGACCTCCGATGGATATAAGCTTATCGCTTACAATGTCAAAGGTAATGAGTACCTCCAATTGTTCGATTTAAAGAAGGATCCTTGGGAAAGAGAAAATTTGGTAGATTTTCCAGATCAACAGGAACGTCTCCATCACATGTGGCAAATCCTAAAGAAAGAGATGAAAGATGCACACGATGATCTGGATATTGATAAACCGGATTGGGGTCGTAAATTAGGACAGAAAAGCTACGGTAGTTAATATATCTCCCCTGAACGATTTAATCATACTTATCTGGGATATTTACAGTTAATCAGGCTAAATGGACAGAAGATCTAAAAACGTTCTAAAATTATTGGATTATGGAGCATTCCATTGTGTACACTGTTTCCCATTGGTAGTGCTTTGCGGTATAAAATAAGATGACAAACACCATCCCGTAGGTTATTAAAACAAATTCTTCAGAAAGATTTTGTGTTATGATTGAATTTTTTTAGTTGATTTTAAAAGGTCTGATCATGGGCTTTCAAAAATAAAAAATGAGAATATTTTGTTTTTGAATTTAATATCGTAATATTGCGATATAAATTTACGTCAAAATGGGAGTTACAAAAACAGAATTATATAAGGACGAGCAAAATAAACTTGCATCGCGTCTTAAAGTTTTAGGCCATCCTGCCAGAATCGCAATTCTACAATATATAATCAATCAGAAAGCATGCATTTGTAATGATCTTGTTGAGGAATTGGGGTTAGCGCAGGCAACAATTTCCCAACATTTAAAAGAATTGAAAGCTATAGGAATTATTCAAGGTTCGATAGAAGGAAAATCGGTTTGTTATTGTATCGAAGAACAGATTTGGAAACAGTTTCAAACAGAATTTAATGCCTTTTTCAATCAGGATGTAAAAATAAAGCAATGCTGCTGAGGCATTTTTTCATGCTTTAATATCGTTATATTGCTATATAACATTAATGATTTAAAAAATCTATTGTGTCCTTTAAAATTTAATATTATGAAATTATCAGAAATCAAAGAGATCTTACCAACATTACAGAATGTTGAATTCCAATTAGAGAACGGAACATTTGTACCGGAGCACTTTCATGTTACAGAAGTGGGGGTGGTTACGAAACGCTATATTGATTGTGGTGGAACGATACGAAATGAACAAGTTGTTAACTTTCAATTATGGGACGCCAACGACTTTGAACATAGATTGAAGCCAAGCAAACTCTTGAATATTATAAAACTATCAGAAGAAAAATTGGGCATTGAAGATGCTGAGATCGAGGTTGAATATCAAGGCGAAACGATTGGAAAGTTTGATTTGGATTTTAAAACAAACCATTTTGTACTGAAGAACAAACAAACCGCTTGCCTTGCTGAGGATGCCTGTGGTATTCCTGTCGGAAAACAAAGGGTAAAGTTGTCAGACCTGAACAATTCTTGTTGCACTCCTGATTCGGGATGTTGTTAAACTCTTAAACTTAATCTAAATGTACAAAGATCTATACGAGACCGTTGCCAAGGATCTCAATTATGAATGCATCAGCGCAGAACGCAAAATCATACTGAAACCATTGGTAGATTATATACAGCAAAAATCAGATAGCAGGCAGGAAATAAATATTAATTTTATTTGCACCCACAATTCACGACGAAGCCATTTAGCCCAGGTTTGGGCACAAGTTGCAAGTGCGTATTTCAATGTACCGAATGTACATTGTTACTCAGGCGGTACCGAAGAAACTGCATTATTTCCTAAAGTAGCAGAAACATTGACTGCTCAGGGTTTTGGCATCTTTAAAATTACCGACAATAATAATCCCGTATATGCCATAAAGTACAGCGATAATGCGTTGCCCATAATCGGTTTTTCAAAAAAATATGATAGCCCATTCAACCCTGTGTCAGCATTTGCTGCAATTATGACCTGTTCGCAGGCAGACAGTGGTTGCCCTTTTATTGCGGGAGCAGAAAAGAGAATACCAATCACATTTGAAGATCCTAAAATATCAGATAATACACCGGAACAGTCAAAAGTTTATGCGCAAAGAAGTTTACAGGTAGCAACCGAAATGTTTTATGTTTTTTCAAAAATCAACTATTAACAAATGCAGCCAAAACTAAAATTTCTTGACCGTTACCTCACCTTATGGATATTTCTTGCAATGGCTTTAGGCGTTGGTGTGGGGCATGTCTTCCCTAATATCTCAAACGTAACAGACACCATGTCTGTTGGTACTACAAATATCCCATTAGCAATTGGTTTGATATTGATGATGTATCCACCATTGGCTAAAGTCGATTATTCAATATTGCCGAAAGCATTTAAGGATATAAAAGTAATCGGGATCTCCTTGATCTTGAATTGGGTTATTGGTACAGTATTGATGTTTTGTTTAGCAGTTTTGTTTTTACGGGATGAGCCCGGTTATATGACAGGCCTGATACTAATTGGTTTGGCAAGGTGTATTGCAATGGTTATCGTATGGAGTGATTTGGCAAAAGCGGATAGAGAATATACAGCATTTTTGGTAGCCTTAAACAGCATATTTCAGATACTGTGCTACAGTTTTCTGGTCTGGCTGTTTATCAATGTACTTCCTTCTAAATTAGGCTTGGCCAATTTTAACGTAAGTGTTCCCATGAAGGATGTAACGGAAAGCGTTCTAATATACTTAGGGATCCCTTTCATTGCAGGCTTTATAAGCCGATACGCATTGGTGAAATCAAAGGGTTTAGAATGGTATAACAGGACATTCATTCCCAAAATATCGCCCATTACCTTATATGCATTATTGTTTACAATTGTCTTGATGTTCAGTCTGAAGGGCGATAAAATAGTGGAGTTGCCAATGGACGTAATAAAAGTAGCCATACCGTTAATCATATATTTTGTTGTAATGTTTTTTGTGAGCTTTTTTATAAACAAATCCTTAAATATCTCGTACGGCAAAAATGCTTCAATTGCATTTACAGCTACAGGAAACAATTTTGAATTAGCAATTGCTGTAGCAATCGCTGTTTTTGGCATTCATTCGCCCCAGGCATTCGTGGGAGTAATAGGTCCACTTGTAGAAGTGCCAGTTCTGATATTATTAGTTAGGTCAAGTTTGTGGCTAAAAAGTAAGTACTACAGTTGAAAAAACCATCAGAGAACTGGGTTTTTAACTAGCTAGCTAAACCTCTTAAATATACTCAGAGAGCATGCGATAAACTTGCTCTTTGTTATTTTATTACTTTATGAAGTGCAGAAATCTGACCATAATATTCTTAAATTTAATATGAATCGTTTTTCCATAAGATAAAGTTCAGCTCTTAAAGGGTTAGTTGAATAGCCACTTTTGCCTTCAATTTGATACCATGCCCTAGATATTATTCTTAAGAAAATCCCTCTAATCTTTTCGTCTGTTCTGATTGCAGATAGCGCAGGAAAATGCATTAATTTCTGTAAGTGTCGACTACCTCGCCTGGAAATCCGGGGCTTAGATTTCACTGAAGTACCAGATGTATTTTACCTATAATCCAATCCTGCATAACTCACTTAGTGCCGTTTAGTCATTATCAACTCAAATCCATTCGTTTCTGCGATAATTGTTAAAGCTATGAGATTTCCTGTTCCAGAATAGAAAAAACGATTGCGATCATTTCCGTAATATCCTAACTAGCTGGTATATTTGATTTTGGAATGAAGAATTTTCAGTGGAATTAGAATCTGCGGACCATTTACTTAATTCTAAGTTTCCCCACTTACTAGTCCAATTGCAATAAAATGTTTACTGCAATAAACAATATTTTAATTTTTTGCTTGTTGCAATAAACAAAAACACATATGGTTGTTTTTTGCAAGAAACAAATATGGAAGCCTTGATAGAACTGTTTCAAAAAAGATCAATGCGTACTAATTTCCGTTTCGTACGAAGCATTATGAAACAAATAAATTGGAATGCTAGATTGATTGGCATAAAAGGGGCTAGGGGAATTGGAAAAACAACATTGCTTTTACAATATATCAAGTTGCATTTGTCTGATCGATTAGATGAAGTACTTTATGTAGGTTTAGATTCAATCTGGTTCAACGCCAATTCATTAGTGGACTTGGTAAAAGATTTTGAAGAAAAAGGGGGTAAGTATATCTTCCTGGACGAGTTTCATAAGAATAGTGGGTGGGCACAGGAATTAAAAAATATATACGATGACTATCCTGAATTAAAAATTGTTTTTACTGGATCTTCACTACTAGAAATCTTGAATGCATGCGCTGACCTTAGCAGAGGAGCTATCGTTTATACCATGCAGGGGTTATTCGTTCAGAGAATATTTGGCAGTAGAATCAGGAATTCAGTTTGAACAGATATCACTTCCCGATCTGCTGGACCACCATACAGACAAAGCATGAGAAATTAATGAGCTATTCAAGCCTTTCCAATACTTTGAAGGCTATATGCAACAGGGTTATTGTCCATACTATAAGGAAGAATCAGACCTCTATTTTATGCGGCTTGGGGAGGTTGTGAATATGATGCTGGAAATCGAGTTACCTTTGTTACGTCAGATAGAGGTAGCATATGTTGCAAAAATTAAACAATTGCTGGCAACTATTGCAAAAGCAGTACCATTCGTTCCTAATGTAAGTAAACTGAGCGAGAGAATAGGGATTAATAGAAGCACATTACTATCCTATGTACATTATTTGGATGAAATTGATCTAACACGTAATCTATTTAGAGCCGGAGAAGGAATCAGTTTTGACAAAAACCATCTAAGATATATCTGGAAAACACAAATTTTATTTATCTGTTGGCAAAGGAGAATACTGAACTTGGTAATTTGAGAGAGACGTTCTTTGCCAATCAGTTAGGCTAAGCTCATGATATCGCTTATGCTGAAGAAGGAGATTTTACAGTTGATGATCAATACATTTTTGAAATAGGAGGGAAAGATAAAACGGATAAACAAATTAAGGGAATAGAAAGGGCATTTATTGCCTCCGATGGTATAACCCATGGTTTCCAAAATAAAATACCATTATGGCTATTTGGGTTTCTTTATTAAGCTTACCAGAGATTTATTATTTCATGTAGTTTCCACATACCCCCGTCACAAAATTCAATATAAAACTACCTTCGGTGGCCATATGTCTTTAAAAGGGAATTGAAGGCTCATGGCAAAAACCTTACGTGGTAGCTGTTCCCGACTGAAAGTTCTCTAAAGAATTTATGCAGAGGAGGGGATAGTTCTAACATGTGGACCTCTTGAACAAGAAGGTCATCCAGGTTGAACTTACCGAAACTGGATTTAGGTCCCTGGGCCCTCTATCCATAATCTACATAGATTGTGTAGTGTGAAACTGGTATCTGACTAATTTTCTTCACAAATCATCAGTTAAAGGAACCGGGTAATTAGCTCTCCTGTCTTTTTTCGATAAGAATTGCGCTTTTCTCATCTTTATTGCCCGTCATAGCCTTTAGTATAACCGGAGCCGTGGCTAGCACAACGATTCCCAGGATCACTAATT
>JBEBTR010000176.1:0-6304 GCA_040393725.1 Sphingobacterium endophyticum
TTTCAAAATTTTATTGTTCGATATCGGACGGTTTATTGTCCGTTTGCGAACAAAAATTAAATAGATTGTTGACTCTTAAATAATTGTGGCAAAAAAAGTCTTTTCTGAGTCTTTATCATATACATTATTCTCATCACTCATCCCTCAAGCTATCCACCGGATTTGCCAATGCGGCTTTGATAGATTGATAGCTTACGGTCAACAAGGTCACTGAAATAGCCCCAATACCGGCTATAGCAAATATTGTCCAGTCAATTGATATCCGATAGGAATATTCAGATAAGAATTTATTCATAGCCCAATAAGCGATTGGAAAAGCCAGTAAGCAAGAACATATGATAAGGACAATAAACTCTTTGGAAAGCATTCCTGTTACCTTTATTACGGAAGCACCTAGAACTTTTCGAATACCAATTTCCTTGGTTCTACTTTCGGCCATAAAAGCAGCTAGACCAAATAACCCTAAGCAAGATATAAAAATGGTTAATCCCGCAAATAGAGTTGCCAAACGTCCTGTTTTTTGTGTCTCAGAGAATTTTTTAGCATAGGCTTCATCAACAAATTTATAGTCAAATGGATAGTCTGGATTATATTTCTTAAAGATTGCTTCTGCTTTTCTAAGAGCTTCTTCAGTATTTAAGGTTTGGTTAAAGCGGATGTGCATATTATTCATCCAACGACTAGCCCCCTCAAAAACCAATGGTTTGACTGGATCAAAAGGTGATTCTTGAATAAAGTCTTTAATTACTCCAATAATTTGAAACTTTTGACCAGAGTCGTCGAAATATTGACCTATAGGATCCTTAAAATTCATCACTTTAGCTGCAGTTTCATTGATAATAGCGGCTGAAGAATCGGTAGGGAATTTACTTAAATCAAAATCTCTTCCGGCAATTAATTCGAAACCTGCTGTTTCAACGACTTTATCGTCTCCAGTTTGTCGATTAAACTGAATGATGGCATTGGGGTCTTTACCTTCCCAAGTAAAGCCATTCCATCCACTCCAACGCTCAGTAAGAGGAGACATAAACCGACTTACAGATTGGGCAATATTTTGGTCTAGCAATTCCTGTTTGATTAATCTTGAGTTTTTGCTGATATCCCCAACTTCATTTACATAGATGAGATTTTCTTTTTCAAATCCAAAATCGCGATCTTGAGCATGCTTGATCTGTTTTTGAATGACGATGGTACTCACAATAAGTATAATAGCCGTACTAAATTGTATAACAACAAGAATCTTTCTTGGATTGACTTTATTCTGAACCTGACGGAATTTACCTTTCAATACTTTTATTGGATTAAAAGAGGAAAGGAAAAATGCAGGATAAATACCTGCTAAAAATCCAGTCAACATTATAAACCCAAAGATTAACCCCCAAAAATTGATGTCTTTCCAAGGTAAACTTAATTTTAATCCCACCAGATTATTAAAGCTTGGCACAAGAAGAGTAACGATGAGCAAGGCAAGCATTCCAGATATAAATGCTAATATGAAGGATTCGGAAAGGAATTGCAGGACTAAGGATCTTTTTTGAGCGCCAACAACTTTGCGAATACCTACTTCCTTAGCTCTTTTTTCACTCTGGGCGGTGCTTAAATTCATAAAGTTGATGCATGCAATCAGTAGAATAAGTCCCGCAATCAGCATGAATGTTTTAACCATCTCTATTCTTCCGCCTGCCAATGCGCCATTCTCATATTTATTGTATAGATATAAGTCTCCGAAGGGTTTCAGAAAAGTTTGGGTCTCTACTTTTGAATTTCTTTTTGAAATATCAAGGATTTGTTTTTGAATTTTTTCTAATGCTGTGTTCTTTTCTAATTCCACATATAAATCAACCGAGCTATTTCCCCACTGATTATCCGAGTAGCCTAATTTTTCGAATAAGGTCCACGGCAGGAAATAATCATAGCCTTGAAAAATATTGTTTCCTAAATCCTTTTCTAGAACTCCACTAATCGTCAATACATTGGTGCTATCTATCCTAACCGTTTTACCTAATACATCAGTATTTCCAAAAAGCCTATTGGCAAGGTCTTCAGAAACTACAATCTGATTGGGATCTGTTAATGCGGAATTTCTTTTACCTGCAGAAATTGGTAATTCGAACATATTTAAAAAGGCGGAGTCTACAAATGCCCCAACTTTGGATGGAACTTTCTTTTCGCCAATATCCAGTAGCAAACCTTTGCTCCCGGATAATCTGGATACATTTTTAATTTCCGGCACTTCATTTTTAAGTGCTGGAGCTAGTGGTTTAGCTGTTGAGAACCAAACTGCAATTTGTCCGTCCGAAAATTCTTTGGATCCTACAACATATAGCTGGTCGTTTTTCGGAAAAGTTTTGTTAAAGGTCAATTGATAATTCACCCACAACATAATTAACATTGCGGCTGCCATTCCAATTGCCAATCCGACGATATTAATCGCAGTAAAACCTTTATTTTTCTTTAGATTTCGAAATGCGATTTTAAAATAATTTTTAAGCATGGCAATTCCGGTGTTTAGAAATATATACTTCTTGAGAGCTCTCAGTCCTTACTTTAATGACTTTTGTTGATACCTTAGGATGAACAACATCATGGGTACCTTCTGCATACCAGATTCCAGTTTTAGGGTAATTTTTATTAAAGTCATACTGTAGATTGACTAATAGCAAGATCAGCAAAACAGTACCCATAACCAAGGCTATCTTCACATTTTTAATAGAATCTGGATCTTCATTTTTTATGAATTTTCCGGAATATATTTTTAAATAATTTTTATTCATAGCTGCAATAATTAATATAGTTACTTTATTCAAACCAAAAATTTGCCAAGAGTGTAAAGTGGTTAAAATCAGCAATATATATAAAACTTTTAAAATAAACATGTTCGATTTCGAACAATTGTTGTTCGCTTGCGAACAAAGTTTACAACATAAAAAAGTCCAGGAATTATCCCGGACTCTGCATTATGGAAAAATTATTATTATAATCTAACGTTTACGAAATTTCACACCATTCAGTTGTCTAACTACTAATTACTAACTACTATCAACTATCTACAACACCGCTGTAGAAGTTTCCAAGATTACCTGTCCATCTAACATTCTTATGACTCTATCTGAGAATTTAGCATCGTGTTCTGAGTGTGTTACCATAACGATTGTTGTGCCGGCTTCGTTCAATTCCGTGAGCAATTGCATCACTTCATTACCATTACTTGAGTCTAAGTTACCTGTAGGCTCATCGGCAAGTATAAGTTTGGGATTATTGACAACTGCTCTGGCTACTGCAACACGCTGTTGCTGACCACCTGAAAGTTGCTGCGGAAAGTGATTACGACGGTGCATAATTTGAACTTTTTCCAATACTTCTTCTACACGTCTCTTCCGTTCAGCAGCTGGTACATTTGTATATACCAAGGGTAATTCGACATTTTCAAAGACGGTCAGTTCATCGATCAAATTAAAGCTTTGGAATACAAATCCAATATTGTGTTTACGAAGGTCTGAACGTTTGTTTTCTTTAAAGTGAGCTACTTCAATATTGTTAAAAAGATAACTTCCTTCATCCAAATCATCCAATAGGCCGATGATATTTAACAGCGTTGATTTGCCACATCCGGAAGGGCCCATTACTGCAACAAATTCGCCTTCCTTAACGTGGATATTCACATCATTTAAGGCAACGGTTTCTACCTCTTCGGTACGGTAGAATTTCTGTAGATTGGTGATTTTTATCATGGTGTTTCTTTGTTTTTTAATGGATAAATTCAGTTTTATAATAGGTATATATTATTCGTTTCTCAAAGTTTTCGTCGGGTTACTAGTTGCTGCACGTAGTGCTTGCGTACTGATCGTAAATAAGGCGATTATTAATGCCAATGCGGCAATCAAAATAAAGATAATCCAAGGCATGTTCATATGATAGCTGTAGCCTTTCAACCAGTCGTTCATAAAATACCAGGCAATAGGGAATGCGATCAGACAGGATATTCCAACTAAAATAATGAATTCTAGGTTCAGCATGCCAACCAATCTTCCCACCGAGGCGCCCAATACCTTGCGGATACTAACCTCCCTTGCTCTCTGTTCTGCAGAAAAGGCAGCTAGACCTAATAATCCCAAGCAAGATATAATAATTGCTAGTATCGCAAATAAACTTGCTAGTTTCTGAAGCATAATTTCTGTACTAAAAAAATTGTTAAATGCATCATCCAAGAATTTATAGTCAAATGGAAATTCAGGATTATATTTTTTTACAATACCTTCTATTTGCTTCAAGACCTCGGGGATATCAACCCCAGCTTTAGTCTTGATATTCATGACACCGCCAGTATATCCATATTTATAACCAACATCTAAGGGAGCTAACATAAGAGGTTCGGGAGAACCATAAATATTATTGTAAACATAGTTGTCGACCACCCCTGCAATGGTGAATGGTAATTCATTCATTACAACGGGTTTTCCTGCAACCAATCCATCAGGTTGAATTAATTTTGCAAAACTTTCATTGATCAAAATGGAGGAACTATCTCCAAGGAAATTTGGCCTAAAGTTTCTTCCGTCCTTTAATTTAATGCTCAATGCATCGATGAAGTCTGGGTCGACAAAAGTATATCCAATTAATATTGATGATTTCGGATCCTTACCATCCCATTTAAATCCAGAGGTATTTGAACCCACATTTAAAATACTAGAAATGCTCAATCCTACAGCATCGATTTTACCTGTTGCTTTTAGTTCTTGCTTGATTACTTCGATATGCTTCGACATATCGCCTTGTATATTGGTCATAATAACTTGGCTGCGGTCAAAGCCTAAATCTCTACTTTTTGCATGTTGAACTTGAAGATAAATAACAGATGTACAGATCATCAAAATAATTGCTGCAGTGAATTGGATAATGACCAGTGCTTTTCTAATTATTCCACTTGATCCAATCTTTCTCGTTCCTCCTTTTAAAGTAGTTAATGGGTCAAAGGAGGAAAGGAAAAATGCTGGATAACTACCAGAAACAATTCCGCATATTAATATAATTGCTGTAATAAATCCGATGTGAGACCATTTGTCAATGCCAATTGTTAATTCTTTATATACGAAACTATTGAAGGATGGGAGTCCGAGCTTTACCAAGCCAATGGCTAGTAGACCAGCGAGAAATGCAAAAACAATTGATTCGCCTAAAAATTGGAAGATCAATGATTTTTTCTTTGCGCCAACAATCTTACGCATGCTCACTTCTTTAGCTCTCTTTTCTGATCTTGCTGTCGAAAGATTCATGAAATTGATACAAGCGATAAGGAGGACCAGCCAAGCAATAGAGGTAAATAATCTCACGCTTTTGATTTTACCATCTTGCTCGATACCTTGCTTAAAGACATTGTACATTTTCCAACGTTCCATAGGATACAGGAAATTCTCATCTACATGTTCTTTAACACCTTGTTTATCTTCAATATAATATTTTAATTTATTGTTTACTGCGCTTAGGTCAGCTGTGGGGTCTAATTGCACTAAAGTTATCACACTGTTGTTGCCCCAATTGTCGTATCCGAAATTTGCATTTGCTGATTCTAATTTCTTGAAATCGATAAGCCAATCATACCGAAAACTTGAATTTTTTGGGAAATCTTTAGTAACTCCCGAAACGGTAAAAACTTCATTATTATCAAACTTGACTGTCTTACCAACAGCCTGGGTTGTTCCAAATAGCTTGATGGCACCACTTTCACTCAGAACAATTTTGCTTGGTTCATTCAATGCAGATTTAGCGTCACCATCCAAGAATTCTGGGGCTAAAATAGATAGGATTTGAGGATCAGCATAATAACCGAATTGATAGATCTGTTTATCATCAACGGAAAAGAGGTTGGAACTTCCCCAATTCAATCTACCTGCATGAATTACTTCAGGAAATTCACGTTGGATTTCCTTTGCAAATGGGCCAGGAGTAGATTCAAAAACATTGATGTTACCATCATAGGTCTGTTTAGACTTGGTAATATAAATATCTTTTTTGTTTACAAAGTTGTCATTCCATGAAACCTCATCTTCAACCCAAAGAAAAATTAAGGCTGTTACAGCGATCCCCAACGCCAAGCCAAAAATATTCAGAAAACTATAGCCTTTCGTTTTCCAAAGATTTCTAAAAGCTGATTTAATAAAATTCTTTATCATAATGGTTTTTTTAATAGAGATAGCCCTTATCTTCATTGTTTCAGATAAGGGTTATAGGTTTCAATTCTATTTTTTGATGCTCAATTCCTGAATCTTGTCATAGGTTTCATAACTTGATACCACGACTTTGTCAC
>JBEBTR010000177.1:0-6182 GCA_040393725.1 Sphingobacterium endophyticum
AGCAAACCTTTCAGATACTCACCTTCGGGGAAGGAAGCTCTAACAGGATGATCTTCAGGTTGACAGAATTGATAAATGAATTGGATTTCTTTACCAGCATCCAATGCAGCCCATGCTAGGACTTGTTTGAAAGTGTCGATATCCATAGCGCCAGAACAAGAAAAAGTTGCCAAGAGGCCGCCGCTGTTTAATAGCATCAATCCTCTTCGGTTAAGATCCTTATAAGCCCGAGAAGCTTTTTCTAAAGCTGCCCTAGAGGGAGCATATTTTGGAGGATCCAGCACGATGACATCAAACCTCTCCCCCTTCTCACCTAATTCACGCAAGTATTTATTGACATCCGATTGCACTGCAATATGCTTACTACTATCGAAGCCATTATTCTTTACATTATTTATTAAAGTTTCAATCGCCAATCCTGAACTATCAACCGAGGTTACAGAACTCGCCCCTTCACGGAAAGCGTTTAACGTAAATCCACCAGAATAACAAAAACAATCCAATACGGATTTGTCTTTTACATATTTAGCTGTAATTGCTCTATTCTCTCGTTGGTCGCAATAGAATCCCGATTTTTGACCTTCCGCAATATTTACCTGATAATGAATTCCATTCTCGACCACATCGACAAATTCTGGTGGCATCTCGCCAAATAGTTTCCCATTTGTATCAGGAAGACCTTCATATTCCCTAGATTTCAGATCACTGCGTTCATATATTCCCTTTGGATTCAAAAGCTGAACCAATTGGTCTATTAAAATATCCTTTACTTTTTCAATCCCCGCAGAGTGAACCTGTATAGAAATGAAATCTGCATATTTATCAGCAATTAATCCAGGAAGGAAATCTGCCTCAGCGAAGATCAATCTAACGGTATTGTTTTGTTCAGTTAATAAAGGCATTCTATTTTGAACTGCCTTTCCAACTCGATTTCGCCACCATTGTTCATTAATTTCATTTCGGGGATCCCATTCGAGCAGTCTTACAGCAACCCTAGAATTACCATTGTACATACCGTAGGCAATAAATTCATCTTCTATGTTATAAACAGAAACGATATCACCATTCTGAGGTTTTCCCATTACCGATGAAATGGCACCAGAAAAAACCCATGGATGTAATTGCCAAGCAGCTTTATCCTTTCCTCTATTCAGGATTATTTTATTCATGAATGCAAAAATAAATAGAATTGAAAGAAAATAATTCATCCCCAAATAAAAAAATGAATAAAAAAGGCAGAATCATAATATTCTGCCATCTTTTCATTTTAGGTTACTATAAAGATTAGTTTAATTGTTCTTGATCAAATAGTCTTTAAATGTTTCATAATCGACATTCATTTCTTCTGCAAGTTTTGGTTTTCCCTGTAGATTTTCCGCTCCTTCAGGCAGTTTAACATCTTTGAAGACCTCTGAATCGATAGCTTCAGGAAATTTGCAAGGATGGGCAGTTGAAAGAAAAACGGAAGCATATTCTCCAGGATGGTCATTTCGGTAAGCTTTGGAAGCTAGATAGGCAATTGCGGTATGTGGACAAGCAACATATTTATAGCTATCATAAAGTTCCTTCATTCCATTGACCGTTTCCTCATCATTAAAGGTGTAGGAAGTCACTGCGGATTTCAATTCCTCTAGGTTGTTGTGAAACAAGTCTTGTATTCTTACCCAATTACTAGGGTTTCCAACATCCATAGCATTTGCTAATGTTTGTACAGATGATTTGGGTTCATAATTTCCAGAATTTAGAAAGCGTGGAACGGTATCATTCACATTTGTTCCGGCAACAAAATGTTCGACTGGTAATCCCATTCTATAAGCCAACAATCCAGCACCAATATTTCCAAAGTTCCCGCTTGGAACGGTAAAAACAACCTCATTGATCCCCTGAGCCTTTAATTGTGCATAAGCCCAAAAGTAATAGAAAGTTTGAGGAATAAGTCTTGCGATATTAATTGAATTGGCAGAGGTTAAACGAAGTTCCTTATTCAATTCAGGATCATTAAATGCCTGCTTTACCAATGCCTGGCAATCATCAAATGTACCGTCAATTTCAATGGCCCGGATATTATGACCATTGGTGGTTAATTGTTCTTCTTGAACTTTTGACACCTTACCCTTAGGGTAAAGGATGGTTACCCGGGTTCCTTCAACCCCTAAAAAACCTAATGCAACAGCACCACCAGTATCACCAGAAGTAGCCACCAATACATCTAAAAGCTTATCTCCTTGCTTAGAAAAATAACCCATCACTCGGCTCATAAACCTTGCCCCGAAGTCTTTAAAGGCATATGATGGGCCATGGAATAATTCCAGGACTGCAGTATCTGCACTCAGGAATTTCAATGGAGCATCAAAATTAATCGCATCATTGATTAATCTCTTCAAATCTGCTTCTGGAATATCCTTTCCGATTATTGCATTGGCAATTTGAAAAGCAATCTCCTGAAAGGAGTATTGTTGAATATTCTTTAGGAAATAAGGGTCTAATTGAGGAATTTCCTCAGGCATATATAATCCTTTGTCTTGAGGCAATGAATTGAACACTGCCTCTTGAAAAGAAACTCGTAAATCTTTATTATTTGTACTATAAAATTGCATAGTGTTAAGTTTAAATTATGATTTAGACAATACTTTTGGTCCTTCAGCATTTACAGGAGAAACAAACTGTAAGCTTTCAATTCCGTTGGCCGTAAGATGTTCCTGGATGCGATTCACAGCATTTTGGGCCGCATCAAATCCTTTGCTAATGGCAACCACTGAAGGTCCTGATCCGGAAATTCCAAAACTCAATACTCCTGAATCCATTGCAATGCGTTTCATCTCGTAAAATTCAGGAATGAGGATAGCTCTTGTAGGTTCGATCAAAACATCATGCATGCTTCTGCTGATTAGCTCATAGTCGTTTCTATATAAACCAGCAACCAAACCTGCAATATTTCCCCATTGGCTTACGGCATCTTTCAAGTACACTTTTTCCTTGATCAATTGTCTGGCATCCCTCGTTGGAACATCAACCTGTGGAAATACAATTCCTGCAACAAGATCTTCGGGAACGGGAAGATTGATAATATCCAAAGGTTCGTAGCCACGAATTAATGTAATGCCCCCCATCAATGCTGGTGCTACATTATCTGCATGCCCATGACCACAAGCTAGTCTTTCCCCCTCCACGCAGAAGGGCATTAATTCGTCTTTCGTCAATGGGTTGCCCAATAAGGTATTAATTGCAAATAAACCTGCAACAGTACTCGCTGAACTAGAACCTAAGCCGCTACCAATAGGCATATGTTTGATAAGCTCTATTTCAATCCCTATTTTATTAGCTAAGCCAAGGTGATTCAATAACATTTTTACACAGGCACTTACCGTGTTCTTGTCAGGGTCTAGTGGCAGCCTACCATCATCTCCTTGGATGGAACGGATTTTAACACCTACAGTGTCGACCCTTTGCATGTAAACCTCATCTCCAGGCTTATCAACTGCAAATCCAAGGATATCAAATCCACAGATCATATTCGCAACAGTTGCCGGTGCAAATACACGGACTTCATTTAACCATTTATCAGCATTCACTTTTGATTCCTTGTTTAATATTTGTTCAGGATATGACATCTTCTCTTTCTTTAAATTATTGTATTATGCCCCTACATTCACTAGATCGGCGAATACACCTCCTGCAGTAACTTCAGCTCCTGCACCAGGACCTTTGACAACCAATGGTCTTTCTTTATACCTTTCTGTGGTGAACGAAATGATATTATCGCTTCCTGAAAGTGCATAGAATGGATGTGTTTCATCAACCATCTGTAAGTTTATTTCAACTTTTCCATTTTCTAATGAGCCAATGTAACGAATAACTTTCCCTTGTTTTTCAGCTTCATTTTTAAGATTATTAAAGAATTCATCTGCCTTCAATAATTCAGCATAGAATTCATCTACAGAAGAAGCTTTTAAGCAACTTTCCGGAAGGATATTCCCTAATTTAACGTCAGAGGACTCGATAGGAAATCCAGCATCTCGAGCTAAAATGAGCATCTTTCTCATGAAGTCAATTCCTCCCAAATCATCCCGAGGATCAGGTTCCGTATAGCCCAATTCCTGTGCTTTCTTCACGACATCATAAAAGGAAGCATCTCCTTTAAAATTGTTAAAGATGTAAGAAATTGTCCCGGAAAGGATTGCCTCTATCTTTAGCAATTGATCACCGCTCATCATTAAATCCTTTAACACCCTTACAATTGGCAACCCTGCACCTACATTTGTTTCATAAAAGAAATCTACACCATGCTTGCGCGCCGTTTCATGAAGGAGTTTATATTGAGCATATTCCCCAGAATTAGCAATCTTATTACAAGTTACAATGGAAATATTTGACTGGAAAATGCTTTCATAATAAGTCGCAGGTAATTTACTTGCAGTATTATCAACAAATACACAGTTAGGAAGATTCATTTCCTGCATTTTAGCAATGAAAGTAGCCAGGTCAGCTACTTCGCCATCAGCTTCCATTTCCTCCCTCCAGCTGTTTAAATTCACTCCATCGGGGTTGAACAACATCCTTCTGGAATTTGAAATTCCAACGACCTTGATTTCTATATCATTCTGGTCCTCCAAAAAGTCATGTTGCTTATTTAATTGGCTAAATAATGTAGAACCAATATTGCCTGTTCCTACATTAAATACGTGTAAGGTCTTTTTTAATTCAGCAAAGAAGGCATCATGCACAGCATTAAGGGCTTTTGACAGATCATCTTTATTGATGATGACAGAAATATTAAATTCGGAAGAGCCTTGCGCAATTGCTCTAACGTTAATCCCATTTCGACCTAATGCTGAGAATAGTTTACCGGACATTCCTGGTGTACGCTTCATGTTTTCACCTACAATCGCTAGGATAGATAGGTCACCCTCAATCACGGGAATAGAAAGCTTATTGGCTAGCAATTCCAATTCAAATTCATTCTGGATGAGTTCAACAGCTTTCTGAGAATCATTAGGATTTACGGCAAATGTTATACTATGTTCAGATGAGGACTGGGTAATCAAGATCACATTTATCTGCTCACGAGCCAACAATGTGAACAAGCGCCCGCTAAAGCCAGATTTACCGACCATTCCACTTCCCGTCAAATTGATCACAGAAACATCCGAAATAGAAGAAATTCCTTTGATCGGGTAAGCGGACTTACCACTTTCGAATTGGATAACGGTACCCGGGAACTTTGGTTGAAAAGTATTACGGATAACAATTGGAATTTTCTTCATAAATGCAGGCACCATCGTTGGCGGGTAAATCACCTTGGCACCAAAATAAGAAAGCTCCATCGCCTCTGTATAGGATAGTATAGGTAGAGAGAAAGCTTTTTTCACAATACGCGGATCGGCGGTCAACATACCATTGACGTCTGTCCAAATCTCTATCGCAGACGCATTGAGTACTGAACCAAATATAGCAGCTGTATAATCTGAACCGCCCCTACCCAACGTAGTCACTCTGCCTTTTTCATTTGAGCCAATAAATCCAGTTACAAATAGGAGTTTATCGGAATGTGTTTGAGAAAGTGCTTGGATAAGTTGATTTGTTAATGGTTCATTGAGGTGAGCATTCCCAAAGTTTGAATCTGTTTTAATGTAGTAGGAAGCATTGATATATTGAGCATCTGGGACCTCTTGTTCCATGATCTTCGAAACTAGGTAGTTGCTGCAACGTTCGCCATAAGAAACAATCAAGTCTTTACTTTGGTTACTCAATTCTTTGAGTGCAGCCACCCCCTGTAAAAGATCTTCCAGCTCGTTGATCAATAGTTTCAACTTTGTTAACACTGGATTTTGGTACTTCACTGCAATTAACTTCTTGACTACTTCGAAATGCTTTTCTTCCATCAACTTCAAATCATTGGCAAATGGCTTCCCTTCTGCAGCGTCTTCAGCCATTTTTGTCAATAGGTTGGTGATTCCTGACATGGCTGATAAAACGACTAAAGGTTTCTCGCCGGCATCGTAAGATTCTTTCACGATTGCCAATACTGCTTTGATACTTTCTACGGAACCTACGGATGTTCCGCCAAATTTTAGAATTTTCATGCTTTATGCGCTGTTTATATACTGTTAGTTTGTTGATTAAGAACAAAAAAGCCCTCCTCTAATGAGGAAGGCTTCTAATATCTGTACTATTTACTATAC
>JBEBTR010000178.1:0-6167 GCA_040393725.1 Sphingobacterium endophyticum
CGGCTCTTATGTCTTATGTCTCATGTCTTTTGTCTAACTACTAACTACTAACTACCCTTGGACAACTTTCTCGGCTCTTATGTCTTTTGTATTTTGTCTCAACCAATCCTTAATGTCCTTATATTTTTACTAAATCTCGTTTATTATTTTCTTATCTTTCGCAAATTCTAAATCTATAGCTATAATTTATAGTAAACATTTCAATCAATACCTTACAAATGAAAAGGACATTTAATTTATTGTTTCTCTTTCCTATATTAATGGGCTTTACCCATCATGTTGATAAAGCAGAACATAGCAAACAAAAATCAAAAATTTTCAGTCAAAATGCACTCTATTCAACTCAGGATACGTTAAAGAGAGTTGATGGAGGTCCTTCTGATTTAATTCTAACATCTTTTACTGGGCCCGACCTAACTCCTAGTCCAGCATGTTTGGCCGTAGCTCCAACAGGTGAACTTTATGTTGGTGTCGATATGATCGGTTCATTAGGTAAGGATATGGGGAAAGGATTTATCCGCCGATTTGTGGATAAAGACAATGATGGTAACATGGATGCACATACTGATTTTGCCCGTGTAGATAATCCAAGAGGTATGTTTGTCCTTGGCGACAAAGTGTACGTGATGCATACTACATTTGATGAAAAATCAGGTATAGCGTCAGGAATGGACTTGGTCGTTTTCGAAGATAAAGATCAAGATGGTGTTGCCGACGGTAATCCAACAGTTTTAGTGAAGGGCGTCAGTAATGCAAAATATATTCAAGAAAGAGGTACCGACCATGCAACTAATGGTATTCGCATGGGAATTGATGGCTGGATCTATATTGCCGTAGGTGATTTTGGATTCCATAACGCTACTGGAGCGGATGGTAAGAAATTGACCAGTTTGGGTGGTGGTATCTTAAGGGTTAGGCCCGATGGTACGGAGATGGAAATGTATACGCATGGATTGCGTAATATTTATGACGTAGCTATTGATCCTTATATGAATATTTTCACTAGGGACAATACCAATGATGGTGGTGGCTGGGATATTCGTTTCTCGCACCAGATCCAATCAGGTGAATATGGATATCCTTTGCTGTTCCAGAACTTCACTGAAGAAATAATTCCAGCTTTAGCGATGCTTGGTGGAGGTTCAGGTACGGGATCTTTATATATGGAAGAAGATACATGGCCAGCAAAATACAACAAAGTGCCAATGATGGCAGACTGGGGTAGGAATTTTCTTTATTTACACCATGTTACTCCTGACGGTCCTAGTTTCAAACAAAAAGAAGAAGAGTTTATTAAACTGCCACAGATTACAGATTTGGATGTGGATGGTTCAGGCAGGTTATATTTGTCGGCTTGGGATGGTGCAGGCTATTCAGGTAATCCCGATAAAGGTTATGTTATCCGTGCCGTACCTGAAGGATGGACGTTTAAAGCTTTTCCAGATGTAAAAAAAGCAAGCATATCTGACCTGAAGGATTTATTGAAATCCGGTAGTTCGACTACACGCCTATATGCTTCACAAGAACTTCTTTCTCGGGCTGGCGAAGAATCTACGAATGCTGCATTGGAAATTGCTAAGGACAAAAATTTGCCATTGGCTTCTAGAGTTGCAGGTATCTATACTTTCGGGCAAATTGCGAAGGATAAGGCCATTAATGATTTAGTTGAATTGGCGAAGGAAGATAACATTCGTGAATATGCGTTGAGAGCATTAACAGATCGTTTGGGTACAATCGATCAAGTGCCAATCGATCCATTTATTGCCGGATTAAAAGATCCAAATGTAAGAGTTCAGACGGTTTCTGCGACCTCGTTGGGTCGTTTAGGGCGTGCTGAGGCTGCAAATGCATTATTGCAAATTCCTGTGCCTGCTTCATTTGTTGCTCCTGCTAAGGGCGTTGAAGGGCCGCATCAAGTGCCAAATTCAGCAATCGTACTTCCACATGTTGCCGTAAGGTCATTGGTTAAATTAAATGCAGTCAACCCAAGTGTAATGTTTTTAGGAACAGAAAGTCCAGATTTGGCTTTATGGGCATTGCGCTACATGCATGATCCAAGAGCAGTTGAAGGGTTGATTGCCGCTTATGGAAAGACAAAAGATCAAAAATTAAAATCTAAAATCCTGACGACCTTAGCGAGGTTGTACAAGAAAGAAGCTGCATATGATGCATCTTGGTGGTGGGGAACACGACCTGATTCTCATGGGCCATACTATAAAGCTGAAAAATGGGAGTCTTCTCCAGTTATCGAGAAATTCCTTTTAGCTGAAAGTGCTAAGGGAACGGCAGGAAATAAGCAGTTCTATGCTGATCTGAATGAGAAGTTTAGAATGGAAGTTCCTGGATTTGAAATTGTCACTAAGGCCGTTGCAGCAAAACAACCTGTTGAAAAGAAAGTGGATCTAGAAAAGATAAAAAGCCAAAAAGGGCAAGTAGGAAAGACATCGATAGAAGACGTACTGGTTGCGCTTAAAAAAGTAAAAGGAGATCCAACAAAGGGTAAGGCTTTGTTTACAAAACAAGGCTGTCAAGCCTGTCACAGCCTTTCGAAGAGCGAACCAATGAAAGGTCCTTTTATGGGCCAAGTAGGTGGAATTATGAACAGAGAGCAAATCGCTGAATCTATCCTAAAACCAAATGCTTCAATTTCACAGGGATTTTCAACGGTTCTTGTTAGTACAAAGGATAAGAAAAGTTATATGGGTTTTGTAACTCAGGAAACTTCCGATAAAGTTGTATTAAGAGATATCGCTGGGAATGTTAATACCGTGAAAAAGAGCAATATCGCCAGTAGAAAAGAAATGCCTAATTCTATGATGCCGGCAGGATTGGCGAATTCATTAACGATTGAAGAATTTGCTTCACTTGTATCATTCCTAGAAAGACAGAAATAGAAATTTTATAATAAAAAATCAAAAAGCTACGCGAAAGCGTGGCTTTTTTTTGTTTTTATAAAAATATTTAATCGGATTTCCTGGCATTTTATATAAATATGCTTTGATTTATAAGTTTAGTTCGGTAATTCTTAAAAATTTGATCTTTATTGTGATTATTTAATTGTATTTATTTTGTTTTCGAAGTAAATATTTATAATAATATCATAAAATCCAAAAAATGTTACGATTAATAATGATTTATTATGATCAAGATAGTTAAAATCTTATTTAATTGCAGATAAAACCATATAAAACATATTTTATTTTAAATTTATTTAATAAATAAACAATTTATTTGTAACATTGATTGTTAAAATTATTAAAAACAATTAAAATGATATTATTTAGCTGTTTTGTTTTCAATTTTTATAAATTTTAATAGTAAAATATCTTTATTGCTGTCATTTTATTTGATTTTTTATAGTTTTTTCTACTAAAAATAGACTTAAACCCTAAAAAAACAAATTATGACTAGATTAATCCTAACAATTGTAGGTTTTTTAACAGTAAATTTTGCATTTTCTCAAGAAAATGATGCACTACAGATCAGTGGTTATGCGGATGCTTATTGGAAATATGATTTTTCTAAACAAGAAAATATCAAAACCTATTTTGCCAACGATCAGAATTCCATTTCCTTAGGAATGTTAGGTATTGGCTTAAAGAAAGCGTTGGGTAAAGCTTCATTTGTAGGCGAGGTAGCATTTGGGCCGCGTGGCCAATATTTGAGTATACCGAACGGGGATGGACAAGAAGCTAATTCTTCGAATTCCTTTCATATTCAAAATTTGTATGCTAGTTATAGTTTTACAGACAAGTTCAGTATGACCGCTGGATTTATGGGTACTTTCATTGGTTATGAAGTTATTTCTCCAGCTTCAAATTTTCACTATTCCACCTCCTATCTTTTTGGAGCAGGGCCTTTTCAGAATGCTGGTATAAAGGCTAATTATATATTTTCAGAAAAGGTATCAGCCATGGTTGGGCTGTTTAATGATTGGAACGTATATCGTGACCTGAATGGCGTCTCACATATCGGAGCTCAAGTTAGTATTAATCCGGTTGAAGGATTAACGACTTATATAAACTTTCTAACTGGCAGTTCAGCAGGCGGAGATGAAAATTATAGTTCGGGAACCCTTTTTGATTTAGTGGCAACATACTCTATCTCCGAACATTTCGATCTTGCTTTAAACGCCGCAGATTATGAATTCAAAGCAGGAGGAGGGTATCAGGGAATAGCTTTATATCCAAAATATAACCTAAGTGAACATATTGGATTAGGAATTAGAGGCGAGTATTTTCGGACTAAGGATACTGAAACAACCTCTGCTAATTCAATAGCTTCATTTACCTTATCAGCACAGCTAAAACATAAGGGCCTAACAGTTATTCCCGAACTTAGATTAGACCATGACGATAGTGAAGCTTTCTTTAAAACAGATGGGACCTCGCCTACAAAACAAGCAACCCAGGCTTCAATAGCATTGGTATATGCATTTTAATTTTTAAATGAAAAAGGGTTCAGTTAACAATCGCCGTACCGAACCCTTTCTCATCATTAATCAGTCTTTTCTCTTTGAGACTTCAATTCAATTATTTCTTTTCTCAATGACTCAATTTGTTCCTGTTGCTCCTGGATTGCTGCTACAAGAACTGGGATTAATTCAGTTTTGTCCACTTCAGCAACTTTATTGACTTTCGTTGAGTTTTTACCTGCACTTGTTAAAAAGGAATTGGTTTTTATCAAATCAGGATAATTTTTAGAAACTTCTGATTGAAGAAAACCAAGTTGATTTCCTGTTGGTAATTGATTCCCCAACTCTTTAGATTTTTTACTGTCATATTGAAAAGTAATAGGCTCCAACAACTTGATTGTGGATATCCCATCCTTAACCTTACTGATATTGGTTTTTAAATCGTCAGCGTTTATTTGTTGAGCTAATAAGGTATTTGTTGATATTAAGGTAGACAGCAATACGCTGAATACGATTAGATATAATGTTTTCATGATATTATTTTATTTTAAAAAAATTGACAAGTTTATCGATGTCTATACGGTTTGTGGCAATGCCGCAAAATTTGGAGGAGGATAATGTCTGAAATGAAAGGTCGATGGCAATTTCATTTTCTGATTAGAGAACAATACTTTGCAATCTTGAATGGGCAAACTACAACTGATATCCATAAAATTCAGAAAATCATCTTCTAAGGATTTCTTTAAAAGATCTTCTTCATCTGAGGACTGATCAGCAAACTCAATTTGATCAATTATTGGATAAGATTCCAAATTCATATGCCTTCCTAGTAACACTACGAAAATTAAAATTATCACTGAGCATATTTGGATTGCAAATCTGTTTTTCATCAAATGTTAAGCAAGTATTATACATGCAAAAATAATAAAAATTTTAATTTTTTAATAGAAAAATAATTCGTTACTAATTGATATTTAATTGTTTATGATTTTTATAATTCGCCTTTTTTGATTTTATTTTTTTCATTTTTTATCAAAAAATATATTAATTTTTTGATTCTGACTTAGAAATTTCAGCACATTGAATTGTAAAGTGGAGATAGTGGCCTTTTAGGTTCCAATTCATAGAAGATGATTAGGGAATAAATATTTAAATGAATTTTTTTGAGCTCATTTTTGCCCTTAGAAATGTTGTTTTTCAAAATACATGCAATTTTGTGTTTAGGAAATGCTGTCATTTCTCTAAAAAAGCATTTCAAAGCTATTTATAAATCAAAAAAAAGGAAGATTAATATTAATCTTCCTCTTCGTAAAATTCTTGTAACGATGAAATATAAGGATCATCCCATCCTTCAGCAATATCCTCATATGCTTCATCAGGAATATTGGTCTGCCTAACTTCCAGGGAGGTTCCTTTTTTATGCTCATGAAGTTTTAGCGTTACAATTGATGGCTCCTCCTGTTCCCCAAAATACCATTCTTGAACAATTTTGCTAAACGGCTCTAGTTCAATGAATTTACCTTCTATTGCACCGTCCCACATGGAGAATTCCCCTCCAGGTACAGGGTCTATCGTTACTAGGTCACCTGTCCATAGACGAATGGTTATCTCAGTTGTCAATGCTCTGTATAATTCCTCCGGCGTCGCTGGAATTGTATAATATTTTTTAAAATCTTTCATTCTTATAGTAAAGGGAAAAAAATAATTCCTGTAAATTTACATAGATTTATTAGCATAATATGAGTAATATTCT
>JBEBTR010000179.1:0-6166 GCA_040393725.1 Sphingobacterium endophyticum
ATACATCTCTTAATTTTTTCTAGTTCATTTTTTGAATAGATAGATTAAATTTTTATGACCATGACCTTAATGTTAAAATAATTTCTTTCGAGCTTTTATCTTCAGCTGCGCACTGGACTATATCTTTACAGTGCAATGTTTCATTCATAAAATTTATTGTTAATTGCAGCATGGGGAGCATTCAGATATTATTCATCAGTAAAATCCATAGATTAAAACATTATGTCAGAAATATTAACCAGGGATGAAATCAAACATTTTATCATCAATGATTTCGTCCGCTGATAATGCATTTAGCCAAGAAATTGCTGATTCTGAAGTAAACACCTTAGATTAATCTTTCTCGAGATTGAAATGATCCCAATACTTGGAAAGTTTCTGTTATACGTTAGGTTAAACAATCTCTATCTAGTTATTTTTACTGATTGTCCAGAGGTCACCAGGTCACATAGTTCCGAATATTAGCCTCAAAAATATTTGCTTTGTCAAGCAAATTATATGATCTTATGGATAGTGTCAATAGTCCTATAACTGATGTAAAAAATCACCTTTTTTCGTGAAGTGATTATATAGCTCAGCATGTAACAATGAAATATTTCTTCTAGTCCTATTGGCAAGACATAAAATAAATCCATTTCAGTGGATGAAACACACATTCCGGAATAAATCATTGATAAACCAAAAAAATCTATGGAAATTTATCCAGATACCTTCAGAAATTAAGTAAAGAATATGACAGTAGAACAGATAAGCTATGATTGTTTTTCATCGTTGCACAATTGCTTTTTCACCTCGGAGAAAAATTTGATTTCGGGCATCTATGTTTTTTTTAGATTTAGTCAATAATTTTATTAATCCTATCTCGATGTTTCCCTTGTTTTGCAGTTTGTCAATGACGATCGTTAAGAGGTTATTTTCATCAACAAAATAGCTTCCTTCGTCTGAATTGATAATTTCTCCATCAAGGGTAAATACTACCGGCATATCTTTAAAGCTTGAATACTTAAATTATCTTGGCATTATGGAAATATTTTTTTAGCATGAAAAGCTATAATTTTGGTTATTGTTAATATTGTTAACGATAACAAATATATACAACTATGATTTCAAACACAACATATTTATTATGTTCTATTAAAAATATAACAACAATAGCGGTGAAATTATAAGGTTTGATTAATTTGAAAACTTCATTTTTTTAATAGGAATTCCCATTGAATACAAGAAGATTACTGCATGAGTATGTTCGAAAATCCTGATGGCTCAATAAATAAAGATTATTTAATCAAAATATTTGTTGAAAAACTAAATAATTCAGAAGCTTCTTTTGTTAGCGGAATAAATTCCTTTTTCTTTTGTTATTTTGCTTAACTAATATAAACAATTATGTGCTATCATGTAGGATCTCCGAGCAAAGCGGGGTTAAAGGTTAAACTTCCTGATAAACAAATTACCTACAATCAAGGTGAAATATTCCATGTTTCTGGATGTGCGCGTCCATATCTCCCTGTAACCCTAAACAGTAATGCTGATGTTGTGGAAAATGCAAGATGGAAGCTATTATCATTCTGGATTAAAACAGAAGATGAAGCAAGGAAATATGCTAAAACCTTAAATGCAGAAAGTGAAAGCATTTTTGAGAAGGCCAGCTACAAGTCATATATCGGTAAGAATCGCGGGCTACTTTATGTAACTGGATTTTATGAACCGCATAAAGTCATGGGAGTTAAGGAAACAGAGAATTACTTTATCTACACCCCTTCTCATGAAATCATGACACTTGGAATAGTATTCAGCCAGTTCACCGACCAAGATACAGGTGAAACTATCCTACTTTTTCAATCATGACCACAAAAGCTAATCCGTTATTGGAAGAAATTCACAATGAGAAAAAGCGGATGCCTTTAATAATTCCTGAAGCGAACCGAGAAGCATGGCTATTTGCTGAAGGAAAAGATGAAATACAGTCCTTGATGGTCCCCTAAAATGGTAACTTAGGCTCTCATGAAGTTTATAGAGTAACAGGACCAAGAGGTGAAAAAACTAATGTTAAATCAATTCAAGACCCTATTTAAATGAAAGAAATAATCGACAAAGTACTAAGTACAATCAAAGAGTGTGAGAAGCCGATCAATTATACCCCAGAGTGCAACAAACGTGATGACATCCTCAGAGAGTTAGGCGCAACCTTAATGGGGAAATCCCGTGAAGAAGTGAAAGGGTATGCCAAGAATGAGGAAGAATCAGGTGAACTGAATTGGTTCTACACAAGGTTCATAGAGGATAAGTTGAATAGTGGAGCAAGTAATAGGTTGGATTAAAATAATACTCAAAACAATATAAAAAGTCTAATTTATATAAGGCAAATTAAGGTACATTTATATAACATTGAAGGGTTGACCAATCACTTAATAATGAGAAACAGATACATTTCTAACAGATTAGAACCGTTACTTGAAGAAATCTTTGACGTTTATGATATTAGCCATACGACAGCAGATGCAAGTGTCCACGTTGAGGAAGGTTGGCCAATAGGTACTGATGTCTATATCATTTGTGGATTTTTAAACACCGAATTATAAGTACAGAGGATGTATATTGTTAAGGAGGCTATTGACCTAGTGATCGATCGACAAATTGTAAAAATGATAGAGAAGATAAAAATTGATATTTCGGAACGAAATAATATTAGGGTCACGAAAAAAACATAATTATTAAATTGAGAACTAATTATTAAAAGATTCACGAACAATATCCGTTATATAGGTTCAAAGTGAATCTCAATATGGGAAAATATTTAATTAAAAGAATAGGCAAAGGATTTATTTCATGCATAGATAAAAGAACCTTTCTGAAGTGCATCTATCTAGAGGGGTTATTAAATAAGACTGCAATATTTCATATTCCTGATAGAATATACTCATTAAAGGGCTCATTGGAAATCCTAAAAAAAGAAATGCTGGAATATTTAAAAGGCATTGACAATGAATCAATTGCATTCTGAAAAATCTTTTTGAATTTACTTCTTAATCTTAAATTATCCATTATATCCTTTCAGCTTCAATAAAATTTCCAGCTGAGTTCTATTGGCAATATCAATCCATCTTGAAGTCAATCTCACAGCATATAAAGGATTTACAATCTTAAATTCCTTAAAGTTATTTGTCTTTCCGTCAGAATGTACTACAGTTTGCCACTCCTTCTCAAATTCTTCAGGAGTATAGAATTTCTGATTTCGCTCATGGAAAATCCAACAGCCATTTACCTTCGCAGTTTTAATGATTGAAATTACATCACTTGGCGTTAGCTTGTTCCTGCTTATCCATGCTGGTGCTGACATGGTTCAAAATTACTAATATATTTAGTAATTCCGCTAAAAGGATGGAGTGAAATAAAATCCTATTCTTTGCCTATGACTTCTTGGATATCTCCCAAAACAAGATTTAAAATTGTTGGATTATCTTTTAAAACTTTCTGTGCGTATTCCCTTGCTTCTTTTTTATTTCTAGTTCTAGCTATCCACACCGCGTATCTACTTACGAATGCCCTAACGTCTAATTTTGAATCTTCATCCATAATGTTTATAGATATAACAAATCAGAATCAAAATGTTTCAAATTATTTAATAATATTTTATTCTGGCACAAATATCTTAAATATTTGTTTATCATATATGAAAAAGATCCCAATAGAAACAATCCTTTCCACTGCAAAAGCAATACTTGACGAAAATATCGAAACAAACAGGAAAAGAATTACATTTCCTGTTACAATCAAGGGGGAGCCATATTATTCTCCAGATGGGGAAAATAAGGAGATTCAAGGTGAAATGTGGACCATGTACACTGTAGATGGTAAACAGTGGCTGATCAAAATTGAGGAGCAAGTTTATAATTTAGGAATATATCCGAAAGTTTATACAGGTGATTGAATTAAAGACTACCTTACCAAAGTTGACATCGTCTCATTCACGATGCTGACGACTTACTTTCTCAGTCAGTCAACACTCAATTATGTTCATGCATTTGAGTGGATTCCCTAAGACAGAAAGGGGAATGTTTTGTAAGTGAACCCTGCAGATCAACGCAGGGTTTTTTAAGAAATTGTTTATTGTTTATTATTAATTCTATTATTATTCCCTGGTCTAATCTGTTCGCGACATAGCAGATGGATCGGGGATTTTGTATTCAGATTCCCTCAAAAAAATTATAAAATAAAAAATGGCTTTAACTAAAGTCAAAGCCACCTAACTATTAACAAATGGAGTATTTTAAGCTATACGAACATTCGTGGCGTTCAAACCTTTTTGTCCGCGCTCGACATCGTAAGTTACATTGTCGTTTTCCCTGATGTTGTCCCTAAGACCTGTTGAATGAACAAATAGATCTTGTCCACCGTCATTTGGAGTAATAAATCCAAATCCTTTGGTGTTGTTGAAAAATTTCACTTTTCCTTCTTGCATTGTGTTGTAAATTAATTTAAAAATTTTGTTGAGGCCATTAGCCAATCCTTTTGAAACCGTGGGTTTCAATAATCAAAATGTTCTCAAGAAAAGGATGCTTAGTATTGGAGCCTGAAGAAATTCAACCTCAAATATTTCATCAATTAGATGGAAACAGGTAAGCAACTGGATTTACGGGACTAAAAGAGATGGAAATAACCGATCGGATTCAGAAAGCGTAGGCAGGGCCTGATTATAATCAAAGGTAAAGAATTTTTATTAAAATACAAATTTTATTTTCTCATAGATTTAATAACGTTAAAATGAGAGTTAAATGCGCTCCAAAATGTCGGGTATTCATTGTAGGGAATAGAAAATTCACGACAGGTAGATTTAACGATCTTATTTAGTTCAGGATAGTGAATATGGCTAATTTTTGGAAAGAGATGATGTTCTACCTGAAAATTGAGACCTCCTAACAACCAAGTCAAAAATTTATTGCCAGTTGCAAAATTTGATGTTGACTGAAGCTGATGAACCATCCATTCGTCCTCAACTCTATAATCCTCAATGGTCTTGAATTCCGTAATTGAAACCACATGAGCTAATTGAAATACTGTAGCTAGGCAGATACCACAGACCGTACTTGTTATTAAAAGTCCAACAATTGTTGGAACAAATCCTACAAAGATAATTGGCACAATGATAAACAATAGAATATGAACCACTTTACTTACCCAAAAAATGACCTTTTCTTTAAATGGAATTGTAATCTTGGCGGAATGTTGGCTTAACTTACTTTTCAAGAACTTTTCGTAATCCTGATAAAAAATCCAGGCAAGGTAAGATATGGAATAAAGAATAATAAAATAAAAATGTTGAAACCGATGGTGTTTTTTGATGGGTTGGTCATGGTGAATGCGCATGAATTTTATTTCGATGTCATGATCCTCCCCATCAATATTAGTGTAGGTGTGATGAGCAATGTTATGCTTTAGTTTCCAGAGATAAATATTTCCTCCAAGAAGATTTAGGGAATATGACAGAATGGAATTCACGCGTTTATTGTCAGAAAAAGTGTTGTGTCCGGCATCATGCATTATATTAAATCCAATAGCGGCTAAGTTTACCCCTAAAATGGCACAGAGTAGTACGCTTATCGACCAATGAGGTTGAATAAAAACTAAGGTAATGTATAATATAAAGAGACTTGAAAGAAGAATTATGGCTTTTAAAGTTAATTTTCCATTGCCAGTCCTTTTAAAGTTGTTCTGAATAAAATAGTCGTTTATGTTAGACTTAAGTGTTTTGGAAAATGTAGTTTTTTCTTTAGAGAATTTTACTGTGGTACTCATACAATTGCACTATACTTATTAGCTTTTAAAAATTAAACTAAGCTCTAAAATATAGAATTTTTAACATATAGCAAAAACTAGTCACTCCTTATGGATAGAAATGTAAATTTTAGAAGTTAACATATGAACAATTTTAAATAAGATTCCCTATCCTTAAGATAGACTTATCAAGTAATCTAGGTTTAACACTAACAATGGGTTTCCATTGCTTGTCTACCAAGTCGTAATAATAACCACCGCCTAAACGGGTACGTCCAATATTTAATCCAGGATCGACACCTAAATTCAACCTATCGGTATAGAAACCACTTGCGTTTACATCTACTTTTACCTTATCCTGTTTAGGTTCTATTTTAACCCTTTTAACACC
>JBEBTR010000180.1:0-6153 GCA_040393725.1 Sphingobacterium endophyticum
ATCGTTCACCAAATGATGCAAAAAGTGAATATCGAAGATCCAGGAGATACTCGTTTCTTAGAAAAAGAAGCAGTAAATAAATGGGATTTCATGGAAGAAAACGATTCAATTTATGACAAGAAAGTTGTTGTGGATTCGGGTGATTCAAAAACGCTTCGTCCAGGACAGATCGTTAATCTTCGTAAATTACGTGAAGAAAACTCAAGCTTGAAACGTCAAGATTTGAAATTAGTGGAAGTGCGTGATGCAATTCCTGCGACTTCAAGTCCATTGTTGCAAGGTATTACGAGAGCTTCATTAGGTACGAAATCGTTTATATCTGCTGCATCGTTCCAGGAAACTACTAAAGTATTGAATGAAGCTGCTATTGCAGGTAAACGTGATAACTTATTAGGATTGAAAGAAAACGTAATTGTTGGACACTTAATCCCATCAGGAACAGGTTTACGTCAGTACAGTAACATCATCGTAGGTTCTCGTGAGGAATACGATCAGTTATTAGCTTCTAAAGAAGAAGATTAATTTTACGAAGGGCGGCATAACAATTCCGCTTAACATAGAAAAGCTCGGCTCACGTAGCCGAGCTTTTTTTATTCATTCAATTAATCCTTGTTAACAACATTTTCATTTTATATTTGTTCAAACATTATGACAGATTTTGCATCATTAGATTTTATTTATTCCCAGTTAGTATGGGACTGGAATGACCTGTTGAAGGCTATTTTATCACTTTGTGCAGGTTTTGTTTTGGGTTTTGAAAGGGAATGGAAGGATAAGTCTGCAGGCTTTAAAACCATTTCAATCATATGTTTAGGAAGCACATTGTTTTCACTTCTGTCATTTAAACTAGGAGCTGGGGAATCAGAGGACGCTACTCGCATAGCTTCATACGTTGTATCGGGTATTGGTTTTTTAGGAGCTGGTGTTATCTTCAAGGATGGAGTGAATGTGAATGGCTTAACTACAGCAAGTATTATCTGGATGTCAGCAGCAATAGGAATGGCAATTGGATTTGGTGTTTATGTAATTGCAGCTATCTTTCTCTTAGCTTGTTTTGCTATTATCGTATCAGGACCATTGTTAAACAAGTATGTGATCCATAATGTTGTAAGAATGGTTACGGTCAGTTTTTCTAGGAATGAATTGGATGTAAAGGATGAAATGTTATCCAAGATTAAGCCTTTGGCAAAACATATCAAAATAAAAAAGCAGACGATGTCTGCTGATGTTATTTCCATGGAAATGGAAGTATTGATTGATAAGCGAAATATCAGAAAATTTGAGCGCATGATTCTTGAAAATCAAAGGCTTATTGAAATAAGTTTATAAAATTCCTATTTTTTTATTTTCACCCATTTTAATAATTTTTCTGAATTTTCGATTATTTTTTGGAATTGGTATTGACCATTTTCCTTGGTAAACAATTTGGAACCTAATCCAACAGCACTTACTCCAGCTTCAAACCATTTATTGATGCTTTCTTCGGAACAGTCAACTCCACCCGTTGGCATGAACTTTAACTTAGGGAACACCGGTTTAATGCTTTTTAAGAAACCAGGGCCCAATGTTTCCCCTGGAAATAATTTAACGAATGTACAACCTACTGCTTGAGCATTTGCAATTTCCGAGGGAGTCATACAACCCGGGATCCATAGTATATTATGTTCATGAGCACGTAAAGCGATACTTTTTGAGAAAATTGGGCTAACTAGGAAATCTGCACCTAACAGAATGAAGCGATCTGCATCTTCGGCTGTCATAATTGTTCCGATACCTAATTTTAGATCTGGGAAGAATTCCTCTTTATACGCTTTAAGGGCCTTAAAGTTTTGTTCAGCTGCTTCTCCTCTATTTACAAATTCAAAAACCCGTATACCGCCTGCATAACAGCTCTTTAAAACCTGAAGACAGATTTCAAGATCTGCATCATAAAACACAGGTAACACTGGGGTCTCTAATATTTGTTCTATAAGTTGTTCTTTCATTTTAAATTGCTTTTCCGTTTCCAAAATCACCTTCAACGAATAATTTCTGATATCCTGCTGCCGTAGCATAATTAATGATTTCCTGTGCATTCATTTGATGAGTCAATGCATGAATTAAACCAGCCATAAATGCATCACCACTTCCTATACGATCAATCACATCATTAGTTTCAAAAACCTCTGAAATACAATCTTCGGTTTTGTTGTGATAGGTACCATAGAACAGATTGTGATTAGGATTATCCATAAACCGAAAGGTGTTAGCTATTGATTCTGCTTTTGGGAAGTTCTCAAAGATATACTCTGCAGATCTCTTGGAGCATTCCATATATTTATCTGTACTTGTATTTCTATTAAGACCATCTTGGACTGGACTACCTAACATATTGTTAGCTGCCCATATATTACCCATGATGACCTGACAATAGGAAACGAGTTTAGGCATGATATTCAGAGGCGTTTTGCCATATTTCCAAAGTTTGCTTCTATAATTTAAATCCACTGATATTTTAATATTTCGATGATCAGCTTCTTGGAGTACGGCTTGCATAAGATCTGCCATATCTTGCGAAAGAGCGGGAGTCAGCGCTGACCAATGCAACCAAGTAACTTGATCGAATAGTTTATTAAAATCTATATCTGACACATTTAATAAACTAAAGCTAGAATACTTTCTATCATAAATAACTTCTCCACTGGTTAAGCCATTTGCGGAAAGTAAGATATAGTTACCGATTCGATCTCCTGAAGTAATTGATTTGGAACAATCCACAGCAAGATTCTCCATAGATTCAATAATTTCGTTTGCTAGTTTGTTGTCAGGGAATGCACTACAGAATTGTACCTGATCTCCCATTTGGGCAAGAGCAACGGCTACATTGGCTTCAGAACCGCCGGGATAAATTTTCATACGGTTTGATCCAACTGAAAAAATGGATTCATTAATACTTTGAAGTCTATACAAGACTTCTCCAAATGTTAAAATATACGGCATAGGTTAATTTGTTGTTCCAATATAAAGTTTTTGACTGAATCGTCAATGGAATATTACGAAAACGTTTAAGTAATATTCATGAATAACATACCGTTATTTCGCATTTATTTCAGTATTATTGAAAATAATCTAACCATAAACTATGAGTATTCTAGAGAAATTCTCCCTAAAAGATAAAGTTATTGTTGTTACTGGTGGCACCGGGATTTTAGGAAAATCCTTTGTCAAAGCGATTGCCGAAGCAGGAGCGAAGATCTGTATTATTGGAAGGAACCAAGACAAAATTAATGAACGGATAAGCATGGCAAAAGATTTGGGTGCAGATGCGATTGGTCTTGTTGCCGATGTTATGGATGAAGAATCCGTAAAACAGGCAAAACAGCAAATCCTTAATAAATTTGGTACGATCGATGGTCTTATCAATGCCGTTGGAGGAAATATTCCTGGAGCAACTATCGGAGTGGATCAATCCATTTTTGATAATAAGATTCAAGATACAATTAAAGCAATAGAGTTGAATTTATATGGAACTATCATTCCTACTTTAATATTCGGAGAGGTGATTGCAGAAAAGGGACAAGGCTCTATTATCAATATTTCATCATTGGCAGCATCTAGACCTTTGACTCGAGTTTTGGGATATACTGTTGCCAAACATGCGATAGATGGATTTACTAAATGGATGTCGACGGAGCTTGCATTACGTTATGGAGATAAAGTTCGTGTCAATGCTATAGCTCCGGGAGTATTTTTGACCGAACAAAACCGTACATTACTAACTAACCCGGATGGTACTTATACAGATAGGGCACAAAAATTCATCAATGGAACTCCATACAGTAGGTTAGGGGACCCATCTGAATTAGAAGGAACTTTAGTTTATTTATTGAGCGAGGCATCAGCGTTTGTTTCTGGAGAGATTATCTTCGTTGATGGCGGGTTCAACTCTTGGTGTGGAGTATAATATGGAAAATAAAAAAGTATTAGAACAAACTTGGAGGTGGTATGGGCCAAATGATCCTGTATCCTTGCAAGATGTAAAACAGGCTGGGGCAACTGGCATTGTTTCGGCATTGCATCATATTCCGCATGGGGAAGTATGGCCATTGGAAGATATTCAGGAAAGAAAACGAATTATCGAAGATGCAGGATTAACTTGGTCAGTTGTTGAATCTGTACCAGTGCATGAATCAATTAAAACAAATGCCTCCGATGCACCTCAATATATAGAGCGTTATAAACAATCCTTAAGAAACTTAGCTGAATGTGGAATTCATACCATATGCTACAATTTTATGCCTGTTTTGGATTGGACACGGACGCAACTGGACTTAATTATGAAGGATGGATCAAAAGCTCTATATTTTGACTGGATCGATCTGGCGATATTTGATATTTATATTTTAGGCAGATCAGATGCACCTTCCGATTATTCTGAAGATATTCGGGAACGCGCTAAATTAAAATATGAGTCGATGAGCGATGAAGAAAAAACTCATCTTCAATTTAATATCTTAATGGGAATTCCAGGCGAGGGTGATATATCCTTGGAATCACTGCAAAATAGCATCAATATTTATAAAGAGATTGGTAGGGCTGGATTGAAGCAGAACTTACTTCGGTTTTTGAACGCTATAGCCGACACCTGCGAAGAGAATGGCATCAAGATGACTATACACCCTGATGACCCTCCTTATCCGATTTTAGGGCTTCCTAGGGTCGTTAGCAATGAAGAGGATTTAACCTTTATTATCACTGAGCAGCCAAAGGCATTTAATGGAATATGTTTCTGTACAGGTTCTTTAGGTGCTGGCCCTCAAAATAACCTTCCTCAAATATTGGATAAGGTAAAACACAGAGTTTATTTTGCGCATTTAAGAAATGTACAACGCGATGAATTGGGAAGCTTTTATGAGGCAGACCATTTAGATGGAGATGTTGATATGTATGCTATTGTAAAGGGACTTAGTGCAGAAAATCAACACAGAGAAATAGCGATTCCATTTAGACCTGATCACGGTCACCAAATGCTAGATGATTTATCTAAGGTTACTAATCCGGGATATTCAGCAATTGGAAGGCTACGGGGCTTGGCAGAATTAAGGGGATTGGAACTAGGTATATTAAGGTCTTAACCAAAGATCAACCAACATAAACAACAATTATGGAAACCACTAAACCTACAAAATATAGGTGGACGATATGCGTATTGATTTTTTTTGCTACGACCATCAATTATTTGGATAGACAAGTTCTTTCGCTAACCTGGAAGGATTTTATTGCGCCTGAATTTCACTGGACAAACAATGATTATGGGAATGTAGCGGCAATATTTGCTATTGTCTACGCAATTTCTATGTTGCTTTCTGGGCGTATCATTGATAAGCTAGGAACCAAAAAGGGGTATCTTTGGGCCATCGCCATATGGTCAATAGGTGCTGTTTTACATGCATTCTGTGGAATGATAACTTCCGGAATGCTGACAGGTCAGTGGTTAGTTACTTTTGAACAGTCAAAAGAAATCATTGCTGGAATTGAGGATGTAACCCGGGTAGTTAATATATCTGTTACGGTTTTTATTTTTGCACGAATTGTACTGGCATTAGGGGAAGGAGGAAATTTTCCTGCTGCCATGAAAGCCTGCGTCGAGTATTTTCCCAAGAAGGATAGAGCTTTTGCTACCTCCATCTTTAATTCAGGAACCACAATTGGAGCATTAGTTGCACCACTTGTGATTCCAGTAATTGCTGCGACCTACGGTTGGGAAATGTCTTTTATAATTATTGGAGCATTAGGATTTATATGGATGGGCTTTTGGCAGTTTATGTATAAAAAGCCTGAAGAAAACCCAAAAGTTAATGAGGCAGAACTATCCTATATCAAACAGGATGTAGATCATGGAGAGGATGCTTCAGCAGAAAAGCCAGCAAGTGGTAAGGTTTCTATTCTTGAATGTTTAAAGTTTAAGCAAACATGGGCGTTAATCTTTGGGAAGTTCTTCACCGACGGAGTTTGGTGGTTTTTGTTGTTTTGGTTTCCAGCCTATTTAAGTTCTGTTTATGATATTAAATCTTCGGATATCGAAGGTCAGATTGCCATTTTTGTACTTTATGCCATCACGATGCTTTCGATAATCGGAGGTTGGCTTCCAACCTATTTTGTTGAAAAGAAAGG
>JBEBTR010000181.1:0-6103 GCA_040393725.1 Sphingobacterium endophyticum
GCACCACCACCAGTACTCACATAACTCACATGCTCGGTCATACCGAACTTTGATACTGCAGCAGCAGAATCTCCACCTCCGATTAAAGAGAATGCACCACGTTCAGTTGCAGCAACCACTGCATTTGCCACTTCGCGAGTTCCTTTTTCAAATGTTTCCATTTCAAAAACTCCCATTGGACCATTCCAAAGCAATGTATTGGATGCCATAATAACATCTTTAAAGTGATCTGATGATTCAGGACCAATATCCAATCCTTGTTTATCTGCAGGGATTTCATCATTTGGACCATCATATACATTCGCATCATTAGCAAAACGATCTGCAATCTGAGCATCAGTAGGAAGGACTAAATTCACTCCTTTTTCATCCGCCTTTTTCACTAATTCATTAGCAAGATCAAGTTTATCAAGCTCAACTAAGGACTGACCTATTTCTCCACCACGTGCTTTTACAAAGGTATAAGCCATACCTCCACCAATAATCAGGTTATCTACTTTATCTAATAAAGCCTCGATCAACTCAAGCTTATCAGAAACTTTAGCACCACCCATAATGGCTGTAAAAGGACGCTCCGGTTTGTTCATTACCTTCTCAGCATTCTCAATTTCCTTGGCCATTAAGTATCCAAAGTATTTGTTATTTGGGAAGAATTCAGCAATGATGGCCGTAGAAGCATGTGCTCTATGTGCAGTTCCGAATGCATCATTTACATATACATCACCTAATTCTGCTAATTTCTTTGCAAAATCACGGTCACCTTTTTCTTCTTCTTTGTAGAACCTTAAGTTTTCCAACAATAATACCTGTCCTGGTTGCAATGCCTTTGCTTTCTCTACAGCCTCTGCACCAATGCAGTCATCAGCAAATTGAACTTCTACGCCTAATACCTTTGAAAGGTAGTCAACGATATGTTTTAATGAATATTTGTCTGTTGGTCCATCTTTTGGTCTACCTAAATGTGACATCAAAATAACGGAACCGCCGTCTTTTAAAATCTTTTGAATAGTGGGTAATGCGCCTTGGATACGGTTATCATCAGTAATGTTGAAGTTCTCATCTAATGGAACGTTGAAATCAACTCTGATTAAAGCCTTCTTTCCGTTAAAATTTAAATCGTCGATAGTTTTCATGTTATTTTTATTTCCGGTTGATTTTAGAGTTTAAAGATATAAAAAAGGCGGTGATTCGGAAATTCTTATCATCGCCTTTTCTATTAATATATTTCTACCAAGTAAGGAATTCTAGCTTGAACACCCGATACTTTACTTATACGTTTTAATTCTTTTAAGTATTTTACATAATCTCCCATCTCATCTTCCAACATCCACATTTTAATTTTATCTTTTGATGTTGACCAAATCGATGCAAATGGATCTTTTGCACGCGGATATTCCGTTATCCTATAGTTTTCCAGGTTGGCCTTCTTTGCCGCTGCCACAATCGCCTGATCTAAGGTCCCCAATCGATCCACAAGCTTCAGCTTTACAGCCTGTTCTCCCGTCCAAACACGTCCTTGACCAATACTATCAACATCTGCAACTGAAATCTTCCTGCCCTCTGCAACGCGACTTAAAAATACTTGGTAAATTTTGTTTACTCCTCCCTGAATAATACCTTTCTCCTCCTCAGTCAATGGTCTGTCCATATCCACATCCATATCGGCAAACTTAGAAGTCTTGACAGCATCAAAGTGAATCCCTAATTTATTGTTAAATAATTTCTGAAAACTAGGAATCAAACCAAATACGCCGATAGAACCTGTTAATGTTGTTGGATCAGCAAAAATAGAATCCGCTGCGGCTGAGATATAATACCCTCCAGAGGCTGCATAATCACCCATCGATACTACGATTGGCTTTACTTTTTTCGTTAATTCAACTTCCCGCCAAATCGATTCGGATGCTAATGCCGACCCTCCAGGAGAATTAACACGCATTACAATCGCTTTTACCTTATCATCTTTTCGAAGCTCACGTATTTCTCTTGATAATTTATCGCCACCAATCTGCCCATCAATCCCCTCTCCATCAATAATCTCTCCATACGCATACAATACCGCAACCCGGTCTCCGCCTGCCTCGCCTGCATTAGCCTTATTTGAATAATCTAACAAAGAAACTGTTGAGATATCTTTCTTTTCTTCCAAGCCTAACTTTTCCTTGATTTTGGCAATTACCTGGTCCTTATATAATAGGTCATCAACAAAACCTAATCTTTTTGCATCTTCGGGCTCACGAATTTCATATCTATCCGCAATTTGACGTAGGCTATCTGCTGAGATCTTATTTACCGCAGATATATCTGCAATAAATGTATTGTAAATACTATTCAAATATGAGTTTACTTGTTCTTTATTAGCTTCACTCATGCTATTTAAGATAAATGGTTCAACAGCACTTTTATATGTTCCTACCTTTAATACCTGCATATCAATCCCCAATTTATCTAGCGCCTCTTTATAAAACATAACTGAACTTGCCAATCCTCTAAAATCCAATGATCCTTGGGGATGTAGGTAAACTTCATCCGCTACGGAATTCAAATAATAGCCTTTTTGACTCATAACATCACTATAGGCTACAATAAATTTATCTGATGATTTAAAATCCAATAATGCCTCACGAATTGATTTCATTGTCGCAAAACCGGTACCCACTCCTGAAATATTCAGATAGATTCCCTTAATATTGGAATCTGTTTTTGCCGCTTTAATTTTTGACACAATATCATTTAATCCAATGGATTTCGAAGCTCCAAATCCAGGGACATCTAACCCTTCAAAGGGATTGGGCTCGGTCTTCTCTGTAATGGAATGATTTAAGTTTATCATTAAAACGGAGTTACTTGCTGTTACAGTTTCGCTCTTGCTACCAACCGAACTTACCATAATTCCAATGATGCCCATCATCACGAAAAACATCAGAATGCTACAAATGATAATACCAGTAATGGTTGCTAAAACATATTTAAAAAATGATCTCATATATTTTCTTTTAGTAGTGTTCGTAAATTTAAGCTATTATTCCGATTATCATAAACAATTCATATATTAAACTCATGAATATAGTATACCTACTTTTAGGGGCAAACATTGGGAATCCAAATAAACAACTGAAAGACGCTAAGGAAGAAATTGAAGAAAGGATTGGCAAAATCACACTGGCATCCAAAATTTATGAATCCGAGGCATGGGGCGTTGAAAACCAACCTGTATTTCTAAATCAAGTTATTGCTTTAGAAACAGATTTCTCTGCAAATAAAGTTCTTCATGAAATCCTAAAAATTGAATTGGTTCTAGGAAGAATTCGTGCTAAGCGTTGGGGATCTAGAGTTATAGATATCGACATACTATATTATAACAACGAAATAATTCATACCGAAGACCTTCAAGTACCACATCCTTACATACAGGAAAGAAACTTCACATTAATTCCACTTACAGAAATTTCACCTAATCATATACATCCCATTTTCAAAAAAACTAACCAGGAATTGCTTGATGAATCTAAGGACACTTTAAAAGTAAATATTTCAAAAAATGAATCCTTATCAAATTATTAATTCAGAATCCATCCAAGAAAACATGATGAACAATATGGAAATCATCAAACAAATGATTCCTATGTTCTTAGGACAAGGCGTTGAAGATTTCAATGCTTTAGAAGCTGCAATTGAAGCCCAAAATCATGATGAAATTAAATCCAAAGCTCACCATATCAAACCTACAATGCAATATTTGGGAGCTACAGACCTCAGATTAAAATTCCAAAAACTTGAAGATGATGCCGCTAATAACGCTCCAATTCAAGACATTAGCATACATTTTCAAGAAATTAAAAAAGATTTTGATTTAGCGATGGATGAGTTGAGAGACTATCAAATTAAGTTGTCGTAATCTGTTTCTCCGTTGCGAAATGAATCTTGGAAAAGATTATATAAAGAACCAAGATAATTGGAAGTGCAATAAATTTCAATGCAACGATTAAACAAACGCTGACGATTAGGAAAAGGTACTTATATTTATTTACAGACCAGCTCAGGCTATTTAACTTCATAGAAAACAACTTTATTTCTGAAACAAGCAATAAACTACAAACAATCGTAATTCCCAATAACAACCATGTATTCTTTAATGCCGGATAATCCAAGGCAATAAATGGAAGGGATACAATAAAAAATGTATTCATAGGGGTATTGACTCCTATAAAATCAGTTGTTTGCCTTGTGTCTATATTAAACTTTGCCAATCTCAGTGCAGAAAAAACGGTAATGATGAAACCTAGATAAGGTAGATAAGGATGTTCGGTTGTATCTCTAAGCATCGTAAAAATAATTGCCCCCGGTAAGAAGCCAAAGCTTATTACATCAGCTAAAGAATCCAATTCTTTACCAATTAATGATTTTACATGTAAGGCTCTTGCAGACATGCCGTCAAAAAAGTCAAATATCCCTGACGCTAACACACAATAGAAGGCTAACAGATATTCTTGGTTCAGTACCAAAACGGTACCGATACAGCCGCTAAATAAATTAAGGGAAGTGATCGTATTAGGAATGTATTTCTTCATAAAAAAAGCCATCTTTCTGCAAAGATGGCTTAAAAATATCAATTTATGATGGCTTTTTAACCATTCATACTAATTAAAAATTCTGAATTTGATTTTGTACCACGCATTTGGGTTAACAAAAATTCCATCGCTTCCTGAGAATTCATATCCGCCAAATGGTTTCTTAATACCCACAGACGCTGCAATTCATCACGATCAACCAATAGATCATCTCGTCTTGTACTTGATGCCGTAAGGTCGATAGCTGGGAAGATGCGTTTATTAGATAATTTACGATCTAATTGAAGTTCCATATTACCAGTTCCCTTGAATTCTTCAAAGATAACCTCGTCCATTTTGGAACCAGTTTCTGTTAACGCTGTAGCCAAAATTGTCAATGAACCACCGTTCTCAATATTTCTTGCCGCACCAAAGAAACGCTTAGGCTTATGCAATGCATTTGCATCAACACCACCCGATAGGATTTTTCCAGATGCTGGCGCAACGGTATTGTATGCACGTGCTAACCTGGTAATCGAGTCTAATAAGATAACAACGTCATGACCACATTCTACCATACGTTTTGCTTTCTCAAGAACGATATTCGCAATTTTAACATGACGGTCTGCTGGCTCATCAAACGTTGAAGAAACAACTTCCGCACGTACGCTTCTTGCCATATCTGTAACCTCCTCTGGACGCTCATCGATCAATAAGATAATCAAATAAACTTCTGGATGGTTCTTGGCAATAGCATTGGCAACTTCCTTTAATAAGTTTGTCTTACCTGTTTTTGGCTGCGCTACGATTAAACCACGTTGACCTTTACCAATTGGGGTAAATAAGTCCATGATTCTTGTTGAATAATTACTCGGACCTAAATCCAAATTCAACTTTTCATCAGGGAACAAAGGTGTTAAATAATCAAATGGTACACGATCTCTAACTTCTGCAGGATCTTGTCCATTAATAGCCTCAACACGTACTAATGGAAAATACTTCTCCCCTTCTTTTGGAGGGCGAATACTTCCTCTTACATTATCACCAGTTTTCAATCCAAATAACTTAATTTGTGACTGGGAAACATAAATATCATCAGGAGATGTCAAATAGTTGTAGTCTGAAGATCTTAGGAATCCATAGCCATCGGCCATAATTTCTAGAACGCCTTCATTTACAATTACATTGTCAAAATCTGTTGGTGTGGAAGCTTTTGGAGCACTTTCTGGGATAGATGGAGCGGGGGTCTCTGTCGGGGTAACTTCTGCAGGTTTACTAGCGAACTCTATTTTTGTCTGTTCTTCATCTGCTGACCTATTTCTACCAACTGCGACTGGTTCCGCAGTTTTGACTGTACGCACTCGCTTCCTCGTACGTTCTGCATTTGCCTTATCAGAGTCTGCATCAACAGTTTCTACTGTCTCTTCTTTTTGCGACTCTTTGGCTATTTCAGAAATACGATCAATTAATTCTTGTTTTCTAAGCTTCTCGGAATCCGCAATGCCTAGAACTTTCGCAATCTCGCGCAATTCAGACACGAGCTTCGTATTCAA
>JBEBTR010000182.1:0-6035 GCA_040393725.1 Sphingobacterium endophyticum
ACCCCTGTTTCAAGAATGAAAATCTTGCGTCCTAACCCCTAGACGAACGGGCCCTTTTGCTTTGGTGTTGCAAATATAGAAGCTTTATCTATTCTTCCAAAATATTTTGACCAGCAAAAATATAACTCATTGGCTTTGAAATCGATATTTTTATATTAAATCAAATCCAATATCGGTTCTGAAGTATTTTCCTTCAAAAAATATACGTCCTGCATCAGCGGTTGCCTGTTGCAATGCCGAGAATAAATCATCTTCCAATGCAGTAACTGCAAGGACACGTCCACCCGCAGTCAATACATTTATTCCATCCTGTTTAGTACCCGCATGAAAAACAATAGACTCCTTAACGTTTTCCATATTAGATATCACTTTACCTGTTTCGTAGTTTCCAGGGTATCCTCCTGAAACAATAACAACAGTAGCAGCAGTTTTATCCGTTACAGTATAAGAACGTTTGTCCAAATCAACCTTCGCAACCCCTTCTAATAAATCCACTAAATCTGATTCAATACGAACCAATACTGACTCTGTTTCTGGATCTCCCATGCGAACATTATATTCAATAACATAAGGATCACCGCCGACATTCATTAATCCAATAAAAATAAAGCCTTTGTAAGGAATTCCATCTTTCTTCAAACCATCAACGGTGGGTTTGATAATACGGCTCTCCACCTTATCTAGGAACGCTTGATCTGCAAATGGAACTGGGGAAACAGATCCCATACCACCTGTATTCAAACCTGTATCACCTTCACCAATCCGTTTATAGTCTTTTGCCGAAGGCAATACTTTATAATTTTCACCATCTGTCAATACGAAAACAGACAATTCAATTCCTTTTAAGAACTCTTCAACTACAACCACATCACTTGCTGCCCCAAACTTGGAGTCGCTGATCATCGCTTTTAGTTCCGCTTTTGCTTCATCATAGGACTCAAGGATTAATACTCCTTTTCCTTGCGCCAAACCATCAGCTTTCAAGACAATAGGAAGATTTTGAGTATCTAAATACGCTAATCCTTCCTCCAGATTTGACTTGTTGAATGACTTAAAAGCAGCTGTAGGAATATCATGACGGATCATAAATTCCTTGGAAAAATCTTTAGAACCTTCTAATTGCGCTCCTTCTTGTTGTGGACCAATAACTGCGATGCCTTTTAAATCTTCCCTCGAAAGGAAAAAATCATGAATACCTTTTACTAATGGCTCTTCTGGACCTACAACAATAATTTCTACATTATTTTTTAACGCAAAATCAGCGATTCCTTCGAAATCTGTAACTTTTAAAGCTACATTTTCACCATACTGTTCTGTACCAGCATTTCCTGGTGCGATATATAACTTGCTTAATTTTGGGCTTTGTGAGATCTTATAGGCAAAGGCAGACTCTCTACCTCCAGAGCCGATGATTAGAATATTCATACCGCAAAGATATTGAAGCAGATGAGAAATCCGCTCCCAAAAAAATAATTTACAAACTTTCCCTCGAAATTTTCGTATAATTATAAAGAATTAGCCAGCTTAATTATGAAGAAACTCACAGTCCTCTTAGGTCTTCTCTGTGTATTCAGTGTATTTTTTCGTTTATCTGCTCAAACTACTGATGTATTTCAAGAAAGAATGACTCAGTATGCAAATAAATTTCCACAAGAAAAAATTCATATACAGACCGATAGAGATAATTATGGCGCTGGTGAAACCATCTGGTATAAAGCTTATACTACGATTGATATCGAAAATAAACTCTCCATTTTATCCAAAATAGCTTATGTCGAGCTAATCAGTCCAACAGGAGAAATAGTCAACCAAAAAATTAATTCGCTTTTCTCTGGTATTTCCGTTGGTGATATCGCGCTCTCTGATACTTTGGTTGAAGGTTCCTATAGAATGAGAGCTTATACAAATTGGATGAGAAACAGTAGTACGGATTATTATTTTGAAAAAGTTCTCAACATTGGTAATCTACGCGCAGATAATATCATCAGCAGCAGCCAATTGATAACCGAAGGAAACAATGAATATTATCTCTTAAACTTTAAAAACCCTGAGAATCAAGATTGGGCAAAAACATCGGTGGGTTATGAGGTTCTGGATGGTGAGAGGGTAATTGACCGGGGCAGGGAGTCGATGCAGCCAGATGGAACCATAAAAATAAAAGTTACTGAAAAAATAAAAGGAAAACCAATTTCCATTCGTTTCAGAAATATCGATCAATCCACGGTAAAGAAATTAATCAATACCGATGTCTTCAATAAACAAAATAGTATACAATATTTTCCTGAAGGTGGCCAGATTGTTGGAAATGAACTTAATAGAATTGCCTTCAAGGCCCTCAATCCAAAAGGATTAGGAACCAAAGCCCATATTCATATTTTTACTTCAACAAAGGACACCGCAGCATCTGTCAGCACAAATGATCTGGGCATGGGATCTGTTCCCGTCTATCTAGCTGCAGGAGAACATTATGATGTTCAAGCAACCTTTGAAGATGGTTCAGTCGCACATTTAGAATTTCCAGAAATAACTGCAGATAATTTATCCCTTGCCGTTAATATCAACAATCTAGATAAATTGTTTATCCAGGTAAATATCGGTGAGGAAAGAATAAATGATCAAGATTTATATGTTGTCTTACAGCACTTAGGAAATATTTTTTATTTGGCTAAAAATAAAGCAAACCAAAACTCGGTGCTATTTACAGTCCCGAAAGAAAAATTACCTACAGGCCTTTTGACAGTCACTTTATTAAATAAGAACTTTCAAGCAGTTGCAGAAAGACCCGTCTTCAATTTTAACAATAAAAGTTATTTACCAGCAAACATTAAGCTAGACAAAGACACTTACGGGACAAGGGAAAAGGTAACTACAGAAATTGCAGTAGAAGGAATCCAAGACAGCACGAATATGGCCATTCTTTCTGCTTCAGTTGTCAATTTAAAAAACTATAAAGACGATGTGCCTGATGCTGTCAGCATCTTAAGTTCCTTATATCTGAATGCGGACCTAAAGGGTTTCATTGAAAAACCAAGTTATTACTTTAACCAGGATGGAACAATTAAGGCATTAGACCTGGATAATTTAATTCTTACCCAAGGTTGGCGAAAAATAATCATCAGTAAACTAGATTCAATATCGGATTTAATTCCTCAATATAACGCTGAAAAGGGTCTTAAGATTTCTGGATCAATCAACAAGGTAGGACGTAAAGTGCCTGTCCCTAATGCCAAAATTCAGTTGATCTCCACAAATAATTTCATGGATTTTATCGATACCATATCCAATGAAAATGGAAAGTATGAATTTGACAACCTCATATTTCCAGACAGTGTAAAATTTCTTCTATCTGCTAGAAATGAAAAAGGTAAAAATTTTGTCGATATCCTGTTTGAACTTACCGAACCGCCTCTAATAAATTTTGATAAAAATGCTCCTCTAATCCTTAACGACATAAATAAGTTAAATGAGGATCATCTGTTAGCTAATAAAAAGTTTTATGATCAACTAGAGAAAAAGGGGATTATGGAAAAGGTATTCCAAATACAGGAAGTAACCATCCGGGCACAAAGACCAAAAGCTTCTACCAATTCTTCCAACCTAAATGGACCTGGAAATGCGGATCAGGTTATTACTGCTGATGACCTAAGCACCTGTGCAACGCTTGAAATGTGTTTGAACGGTAGGTTAACTGGTGTATATTTCTCTAATGGTATTCCGCACAGTACGAGAGGAAATAGTCCAATGCAGGTGGTTGTGGACGGGATGTACATGGAAGGTGACATTCTGAACACAATTAGTCCAATGGATGTACAAAGCGTTGAAGTTCTTAGAAACGTGAACTATACGGCTATCTATGGCGTCTACGGTGCATCTGGTTTAATCATTATCACCTCCAAAACAGGTCGTGATGCTCGTTCATCCGCATATCAACCTACCGGAATCCTTTCAATAGCTCCTAAAGGAATTTCATTAGTTAAGGAATTCTATAAACCTGCTTATGAAGTAAGTTCTGAAAATCAATTCCAAAATGATTTAAGAACAACAATTCATTGGGAACCGGGAATTATTACGAATAATGGCAAAGCAAACTTTAACTTTTACACTTCGGATGAAGCCGGAACCTACCGTATGATAATTGAAGGGCTCGACTTTAATGGCAGGCTATTAAGGAAGATTGTCAACTTCGAAGTTAAATAAACCATGCTATCCCCATTTAAGGGATAGCACGATTTCTTCGATTGCCCTAATTCAATCAAATAATATCCACAATTGTTATGATATGCGCTAATTTTTTGTTGATAAGACTTATTTTTCCGTAAATTTCGATACTTAACAAATGGAACTTACATGGGTACATTCTTAAATACTCAAATTTCTGAGAACATCTGCTATATCCAATTAGATAGAGGAAAATCAAACGCGATGCACTTAGAGATGATCGAAGAAATCTCGGCAACCTTTAAGTCTTTAAAAGATGATCCCGCCATATTTGCGGTGATTTTGCAAGGTAAGGAGGGTTTCTTTACCTCAGGATTAGACCTCATCACACTCTTTCAATATGATGAAGCTCAAATGAGAACGTTTTGGGATAAATTCATCAATTTAATTGAAGAACTGGCATCATTCCCTAAACCATTTATTACTGCAGTTACCGGACATAGTCCGGCAGGAGGCTGTGTACTTGCCCTTTGCTCAGACTATCGTGTTATGGCTGCCGGAGAATATATCATCGGATTAAATGAAGTTCCTGTTGGAATTATCGTGCCATCAAGTATTTTCGAACTTTATAGCTTCTGGATTGGTTCTGGGAATGCAGCTCGATTCTTATTAGAAGGTAAACTTTTAAACCCTCAAGAAGCTTTAAACATCGGTTTGGTCGACGAAATCGTCAATTTTGATAGAATTCAAAACACCGCAACCAGAAAAGCTAAGCAATACCTTCAGTTTGAGCCTAATGCTTGGAAAGCCTCAAAGATTAATATCCGTAAAAACATCATCAAGCAAATTCAGGAAACTAAAGGACCTGCTATCGAGCAGGTTTTGGAACGTTGGTGGGCACCATCTACTCGAGCGATATTAAAGGCAATAATCGACAATCTAACTAAAAAATAATATGGCAGTACAAGGAGCATTACAAACGGATGCATTAAAAGGAAAAACTGTTGTCGTTACTGGAGGAGGAACTGGACTTGGCAAAGCGATGTCAACCTATTTTTCAGAGTTAGGGGCGAATGTTGTCATCAGTAGTAGAAAGCTTGATGTACTCGAAGAAGCAGCGAAAGAAATACAGGTAAAGACCGGCAACCCTGTTCTTCCTGTTGCTTGTGACATACGGAATACGGAAGAAATTACGCTGTTGAGAGAAAAGGCAGTGAAGCTTTTCGGAAGAGTTGATGTCTTGGTAAACAATGCTGCAGGAAACTTTATTTCTCCTACTGAGCGGCTTTCTGCAAATGCTTTTTCAACCATTATTGATATCGTACTTAAAGGAACGGTAAATTGCACCCTTGAATTTGGAAAACATTGGATAGAGAACAAACAACCCGCTAATGTCTTGAATATTGTGACCACCTATGCTTTTACAGGCTCTGGTTATGTAGTACCTTCTGCTGTCGCTAAAGGCGGTGTGGTAACTTTGACAAAATCACTGGCTGTAGAATGGGGGAAATATGGCATTAGACATAATGCGATTGCTCCAGGACCATTTCCAACAAAAGGTGCTTGGGATCGATTACTGCCTGGTGAACTGGCTAAAAAATTTGACTTCAAAAATAGGGTTCCTTTGAAGCGTGTCGGCGAACATCAAGAATTAGCGAATTTAGCGGCTTTTTTAATTTCAGACTTTGCAGGATATATTAATGGCGAAATCATTAGCATTGACGGTGGAGAATGGCTACAAGGTGCTGGTCAGATGAATGGAATGGAAGCTATCCCCGCTGAAATGTGGGACAGTATTGAACAAACTATCCGGAAAAACAATAAATAATCATGATTAAAAATTACGGAATCGCCCTTATTGCATTTATTGTGCTATT
>JBEBTR010000183.1:0-6008 GCA_040393725.1 Sphingobacterium endophyticum
ACGACACGACTCACTCTCGTCGTACGGTATTCGCTTACTTGAAAGACAAAGATGCTGTTTCTATCTTGTTCCGCGAGATTTCAGAAAAAGTAGCATCTCGTCCAGGAGGTTACACTCGTATCATTAAATTAGAGAACCGTTTGGGTGACAACGCAGAAATGGCATTTATCGAATTAGTTGATTACAACGAAATCTACGGTAAAACTGCTCAAACTGAGAAAAAATCTACTCGACGTCGTGGTTCTGCTAAAAAGAAAGCTACTCCAACAACTGAATCAAAAGAGGCAAAAGCTGAAAAAGCTGGCGATGATTTAACCATTGTTGAAGGTATCGGTCCTAAGATTGCAGAAGTATTAGCAGCTGCTGGTATTGCAACTTACGCTGAATTAGCTAAAACTGATGCTGAGAAAGTTAAAGAAATCTTAACTGAAGCTGGTTCTAACTTTAACACTGCAGATCCAACTACTTGGGCTGAACAAGCACAATTAGCTGCTGATGGTAAATTTGAAGAACTAGAAAAACTTAAAGCCGAATTAGACGGTGGTAAAAAAGTTGATGAATAATCTTTAAACGAATCATAGAAAAGTCCTCTTATACAAGAGGACTTTTTTATTTTATACCGTTTTAAAGTGGGTTCTGCTATTTAATTATTTGTACATTTGACTAAACTAAACTTTAGCATATTTTTATCGTTTCATGGAACTATTTAACGTATATCCTGTTACTCCAATCAATATCGTAAAAGCTCAAGGCTCTACCGTTTGGGATGAACAAGGAAATGAGTATTTGGATTTGTATGGTGGACATGCCGTTATTTCAATAGGGCACACCCACCCACATTATGTAAAAAGTGTTACTGATCAATTGAATAAAATTGGTTTTTATTCTAATTCAGTGTTGATCCCAATTCAACAGCGCTTAGCCTCTCAATTGGGTGAAGTGTCAGGAAAATTAGATTATACCTTATTCTTGTGCAACTCGGGTGCTGAAGCAAATGAGAATGCTTTAAAGTTAGCTTCTTTTCATACGGGTCGTAAGAAAATAATAGCTTTTAGTAAATCATTTCACGGCCGTACTTCATTAGCTGTAGCTGCAACTGATAACCCTTCAATTATTGCTCCAGTCAATGAAACTGATAATGTGGTTTTTCTTCCATTCAATGATGGAGATGCGCTGCAAAAGGCTTTTTCTGAATATGGTGAAGAAATAGCTGCTGTCATTATTGAAGGTATTCAAGGTGTCGGTGGTATTCGTGAGGCATCAATCCCATTTCTAAAGTTAATCCGTAATCTGTGTGATCAGTATGGTGCTGTTTTTATTGCTGATTCTGTACAATGCGGTTATGGACGTACCGGCGACTTTTATTCTCATGATTATGCCGGTGTTAACGCTGATATATATTCTATGGCAAAAGGAATGGGTAATGGATTTCCCATAGGCGGGATTTCTATATCACCTAAATTTAAAGCATCTTTTGGATTGTTAGGTACTACTTTTGGGGGAAATCATTTAGCTTGTGCAGCTGCTGTTTCTGTCTTGGATATTATCAAAAAAGACAATTTGATGGACAATGCCTCTAAAGTTGGTGATTATCTAATTTCTGAGTTGAAGAAATTTGATAGGGTATTGGAAGTTAGAGGAAGAGGTTTAATGATAGGTATAGAATTGCCTGCCGAATTGGCCAACGTTAAAAAGGATTTACTATTAAAAAATAGAATCTTTACGGGTGAGGCGAAACCTAATGTTATTCGCCTACTACCTGCATTAAATATAACCAAAGAGATCGCGGATCAATTTTTAACAGCTTTTGATGAAAGATTGAAAGCTTAATGGATAATATAGATTAAATGAAAAAATTTTTCTCCGTTGCGGATGTTGATAATCTAAAAAGTATTGTTGACGAAGCATTAGACATAAAATCAAAACCTTATGCAAATGAGGCTTTAGGAAAGCATAAGATGCTTGGGTTAGTGTTTCTTAATCCTAGTTTGAGGACCCGTTTAAGTACCCAGAAGGCTGGAATGAACCTAGGAATGAATGTGATGGTCATGAACATGGATAAGGATGGCTGGGCATTAGAAACAAGAGATGGGGTGATCATGAATGGAACTACTGTTGAGCATATTCGTGAAGCTGCAGCTGTGATGGGTGAATACTGTGATATATTAGGATTGCGTTCATTTCCAACACTAAAAGATAAGGCTGCTGATTATTCTGAAGATTTGTTTAATAAGTTTATTAACTATTGCGGAGTACCAGTGGTTTCGTTGGAGAGTGCAACTCGACATCCTCTTCAAAGTTTAACAGACTTAATTACGATTACAGAATATAAAAAGAAAGATAAGCCAAAGGTTGTGTTGGCTTGGGCACCTCACGTAAAGGCTTTACCTCAGGCAGTGCCTAATTCATTTTCAGAATGGATGTGTCGTGCTCAGGAAGAAGGATTAGTTGATTTTACGATAGCTCAGCCTGCAGGGTACGAATTGTCGGAGGATTTTACACAAGGGGCAAATATTACTACGGATCTTGATTCAGCATTAGAGGGCGCTGATTTTGTATATGTTAAAAACTGGTCTTCATTTAAAGATTATGGAGAAGTATATCCTGTGAATGAAAATTGGTTATTAGACAATGAGAAGTTAAAATTAACTAATGATGCGAAAGTAATGCATTGCCTTCCTGTCCGTCGTGACTTAGAACTTTCCTCTGAAATTTTGGATGGTCCAAATTCATTAGTTATAAAAGAGGCTAGTAATAGAGTTTGGGCGGCACAAGTGGTGTTGAAAAGAATGTTGGAGGATCTGAAGTCTTAAAAATAGCATGTCGGTATTAAATATTATTAAAATAGGTGGGAATGTTATTGATAATCCTGATCAATTAGAAGCATTCTTAGAAAAATTCTCTTCATTGCCTGGAAGGAAAATTCTAGTTCATGGCGGTGGAAAAATTGCAACACGCATTGCAACAGATATGGGCATTGAAGCCAAGATGGTGGAAGGGCGCCGTATTACTGACAGCGCGATGTTAGATGTAGTGACCATGGTATATGCTGGTTTGACCAATAAAAATATTGTTGCCTCACTACAAAAATATGATTGTAATGCCATTGGTTTATGTGGTGCTGATGCTAATGTTATCAAAGCCGTTAAAAGACCTGTAAAGGAAATTGATTATGGTTTTGTTGGTGATATCCTTGCTGATTCAATCGACTCTTTAGCTATTAAAAAATTACTTGAAGCAGAGTTTACACCTGTATTTTCAGCCATAACTCATAATGGAAATGGACAACTATTAAATACCAATGCAGATACCATTGCATCTTCATTGGCAGTATCTCTTTCCAAATTATATGAAGTATCATTAATATATTGCTTTGATAAAAACGGAGTGTTGTTGGATGTCAACAATGATAATTCTGTTATCGAAACGATCAAATCTTCTGAATTTGAAAGATTGAAGGAAAGTAAAACCATTCATGATGGGATGATTCCTAAATTATTTAATGCTTTTGATGCAATATCAAAAGGTGTAAGCAATGTTTACATTGGCCACGCAAATAATTTACATCTCTTTCAACAGAGGAAGTTTGGTACTTGTTTGATTGCCTAAACTTAAATAAAATGAATAAGATAACAATTATTGGGGGAGGAAATATTGGTTTGTCATTGGCTAACGGCTTAGTGAAATCTAATTATTGTTCATCAGCGGAGATAACCATTACGCGCAGGAACATATCCTCTTTGACTATTGAAAAGGAAAAGGGATATGTGGTGAGTGATTCAAATTCAGAAGCTGTAATTGGTGCTGAATTTATTGTTCTAGCCATTTTGCCTCAACAGATCAAGAAGGTAATGGATGAATTAACTCCAGTATTAACTCCAAATCAAACTATTATATCTGTTGTGTCTGGTGTTTCATGCCAAGATATAAAAGATGTATTGGGCCAAGATAAAATTGTTGTCAGAGCTATGCCGAATACAGCCATAGCTATTGGACAATCCATGACTTGTATTGCTACGGATGATGCTCCAGAAGAGAAAGTTGAGGAGGTGTCTGTAATATTTGAATCTGTAGGTTCGGTTGTGGTAATCAATGAGGATTTAATGACTTCGGCGACCGCTTTGTGTGCATGTGGAATTGCCTTCTTTTTAAGAAGTATTCGTGCAGCTTCTCAGGGTGGTGTGGAAATAGGATTTCATGCACATGATGCTTTAAAAATGGCGATTCAGACGGCAAAAGGAGCAGCAGATTTGTTATTGCAAATGCAAAGCCATCCTGAAAGTGAAATAGATAAGGTTACTTCCCCTAAAGGATGTACAATTGCAGGATTGAATGAAATGGAACACAATGGTTTCAGCTCTGCTTTCATAAAGGGAATTAAATTATCGGCAAAAAAAGCAGGAGGTTTATATAATGAATAATATTGAGCTATTAATAAAGGAAAGTATTTCCTTGTTGAAGGATTTGATACGTACTCCATCTTTTAGTCGAGAGGAAGATCAAACAGCTCAAATAATAAAAGAGTTTTTTTTAAAGCATGATATTAAAGCTGAAAGAATTGGAAATAATATCATTGCTTACAATAAATTTTCAGACGAAAAAAAACCTTATATCCTATTAAATTCTCACCATGATACCGTCAAGCCAAATCCCGGTTATACAAATGATCCATTTCTGCCCATTGAAGATGATGGAAAATTATTTGGATTAGGAAGTAATGATGCTGGAGGATGTTTGGTATCCTTAATTGCAGCATTTCGATATTTTTATAATCATGAGGATCTCCCTTATAATCTTTGCCTGGTAGCTTCCTCGGAAGAAGAAATTTCAGGGAGAGGGGGATTGGAAGAAGCATATAAACATATCAAGCCATGTGATTTTGCAATTATTGGTGAACCAACCTTGCTAAATTTAGCAGTGGCTGAAAAAGGATTGATGGTATTAGATTGTGAAGCTCTTGGAAAATCAGGACATGCGGCTCGTGAGGAGGGTGAAAATGCAATTTATAATGCCATTCAGGATATTAATTGGTTCAAAACTTATGAATTTCCCAAAAAATCTGAATTTTTAGGCCCTGTTAAAATGAGTGTGACGATAATTGAAGCAGGATCTCAGCATAATGTGGTGCCGGCCAGTTGTAAATTTGTTGTTGACGTCAGGACAACGGATGTTTATAGTAACTTACAAGTTTTAGAAATTATTAGGGGAAATGTGAAATCAACTGTTGAACCTCGGTCAACTCGATTGAACCCTTCATCAATATCTATTGAACATCCAATTGTAAAATCTGGAATAGCTTTGGGAAAAGAACTATACGGCAGCCCTACGATGAGTGATCAAGCGATATTAAGCATTCCATCGATCAAAACAGGTCCGGGTGACTCTGCAAGGTCCCATTCTGCGGACGAATTTATCTATGTGAAAGAAATTCATGATGGAATTCGGTATTATATCCATCTTTTGGAAGGGATTTTTTAGAAATAAATGAAAATATTATAAAAAAAGCGGGCATAGCCCGCTTTTTTATAGAGTGATTTGTCTTTTGATGCTCTCTTCTAAAGAAATAATGGTTTCAGTACGTTGAATACCTTTCAAACCTTGTATATCTTCATTTAAAACTTTGCGTAAGTGCGCTGTGTCTTTACAGATGATCTTTGCGAACATACTATATTGACCCGTACAATAATGAACCTCTACTACTTCTTTTACTTGTCTTAGCTGTTCAACAGCATCTGCATATTGAGACCCTTTCTCTAAATAGATGCCAAGGAACGCTGTAATGTCAAATCCTACCTTTTGAGGGTTGATAATTAGGTTAGATCCTCTAATTATTCCCAATTCTTCCATTTTTTTCATGCGAACATGGATGGTTCCACCAGAAACTATTAGTTTTTTAGCTATTTCTGTGTATGGAATTGAAGCATCTTCCATTAAAATGGATAAAATTTGAACATCAAGGTTGTCTAAATCGTAATTTGAATAGTTTTTTTCCATAAAAATGGTATTTA
>JBEBTR010000184.1:0-5869 GCA_040393725.1 Sphingobacterium endophyticum
ATAATTAAACCTGAACTTTATAAAGATACAATTTGTTGTGAAAGTTCAAATTATTAAACGAAAAAAGGAGAATATTTATGTTGCTAAGACTCAAATTTTTCCAAAAAATGAACGCTTCGATCATCTATGAATTCTTCGATCGATTCAATTTCAGCTGACCTAAAACTAATTCATGATTGAATTTCGCTAAGCTAACCCCATCCAGAATCCGTGTCAGCTCTGCCCGAACAGCCTTAAACTCATTATGTAAGGGACAGGGAAATTCCTCCGAACATTGTGACAGCCCCATCGCACAGCCAATAAAAATCTCATCCCCATCGATTGCCTTGATGACCTCTGATAATTTCTTGTTCATCTCTTCATCCGTCAGGTAAAACCCTCCATTGGGTCCTTTGCTCGAACGCACAATCCCATTCCTACTGAGCTGCTGCAGAATCTTCCCAAGGAAGGGCTCGGGAGAATCAATATTATTCGCAATCTCCTTAATGCCTACCTTTTTATCCAAATAACTCGACTTGGCAATAAAAAAAACAGCACGGATTGCATATTCTGCCGACTTTGAAAACATTCCCATAAACCAAAATTATCGATAAATAATGACAACCATCATATTTTCAAGAATCATTAGACAAACAATTGATTTCCAATATCTTAAATTCGGTTTTATTTAGCTAAAGTGGCAATAGTATATTAAAAGACTTTTTTGTCCTTTATTATTTTTATGTTTGTATATAGTTTATAATTAAATAGTTGAGAAAACAAAGATTTACGTGATGACAGAACCACAAATAGCATTAATTAAGGGTACAATTCCGGTACTTAAAGAAAATGGAGTATTGTTAACGAGTTATTTTTATGAAAGGATGTTTAAGCATAATCCCGAACTCAAACATATCTTCAACATGGGAAACCAAAAATCCGGAAAGCAACAGACTGCTCTAGCAATGGCCGTTTTAGCCTATGCTGAAAACTTTGAAAATCCATCGGTCTTGTTGGGGGTAGTCGACCATATCGGACATAAGCACACCAGTTTGGACATCAGGCCGGAACATTATCAGATCGTGGGCAAGCACCTGATATCTTCCATCAAAGAAGTTTTGGGAGAAGCTGCTTCCGAGGAGTTGCTGGAGGCCTGGACTATTGCATACAATCAATTGGCATCAATTATGTCCGGACATGAAGCGCAAATTTATCAGGACAAGGTCAAAAGAAATGGTGGTTGGACGGGATGGAGACCTTTTATGGTTAAAGATAAAATTAAAGAGTCCGAGGAAATAACTTCATTCTACCTTTACCCTACCGACAATGGTGAAATAGCAGAGCATTTGCCCGGTCAGTATGTTTCAGTAAGGCTATTTCTCCCTCAATTGAACTTATTGCAGCCGCGACAGTACAGTATCTCCAGTTCTGCGAACGGCAAATATTATAGGATCTCTGTTAAAAAAGAACGTGGCAACAATAATCCGGACGGACTCATCAGCAATAGGTTGCATGATCATATTCAGAGCGGAGATACCATAGAGCTGACCTCACCTTCCGGAAATTTTGTTCTAAGTGCCGATGGCAGTTCAAAACCCCAAGTTTTCATCAGCGGGGGAATTGGACAGACTCCTTTATTGGCGATGGTGGAGGATCTAATTCTAAACCATAAAACAGACCAGCCGATCATCTGGGTCCATGGTTGTAGGAATGAACAGGTTCATGCCTTTAAAGATAGGCTGAAGGAACTATCGTCCTTGAACGATACTTTTCAAAATCTACTTTTCTATGAACAGATCCAGCAAGACAGGGAAAATACAAAAATTGGAATGGTAGACCTGAAAGCTATTGAACAGGAAATTCTATTACCCAGGGCAGATTACTACCTATGTGGCCCTGCCGGCTTCATTAGGAAGCATTATGCTTTCCTAAAGGATGCTGGCGTTGACAGCAGATCAATCCATTTTGAAGAATTTGGCCCGGCTTCATTATCGCTGAATTAGCAATATCCAGGACAATGAATGTTGGCTCAATGAATTCGGAAGTCGACATTCATTTCCATTTTAAAAAGATTAAAGCTGCTTGCGAAGAATTAATCCCTCATTTACGTACATTATGGATACAAAACCCCTAAATAGACATCCGGCTTTACAGCCGTTGAGCAAGGAACATCATTTTGCATTACTGTTATGCTGGAAGATCCGTAAAGGTCAGGAGCTTAATATAGATCCGAACCGAATAGGAGATTATGTAAAGCAGATGTGGGACCATCAGATCGCGGAACATTTCGAGATTGAGGAGAAATACATCTTTTTCCTATTGGAGCCTGAAAGCAAACTCCTTCGTGAGGCATTATCCGACCATAAGACCATCAAGCGCCTTATCCTGAGCGAACCCTTCACCGAGAAGTCCCTAAACATGCTACAAGAAAAACTGGAGCAGCACATACGCATGGAAGAAAGACAATTATTTCCGCATATCCAATCCATTGCATCAAAAGAACAGCTCAAGGCTGTAAAAACCCATCATGACCACCCCATCGCTGAAATGCCTTGGAACGACCGTTTCTGGGAAACAGGTCCGAGATAGGATCTCCCTCTATGGGAGCTTTTTGCATCGCTTTAGCCATTGGGTTTTAATGGACCTTTTTTACACAAATCCCTTTCTCAATCTTACCTAATACTCATTTCTGTTATCACCGCTCCCATATTATCCATTCCTACACTTTAAAGCGCTTACCAACTCCATCCTATCATATCCTCCAGATCCTATATTCCTGTCCCTCTGCCAACCAATTCCCCTTTCAATTGTTATCCTATAATGAACACGACCAATAAATCCAAAAAATGGAAAATCTGGATAGCTATTCTTATTGCCTTTACTTTGTTGATATTCGCTGCCCTCTATTTTATTTCCTACAAGCTAGAACCTATGTTGGACAAAAAGCTGAAGGAAGGAATCGCAAAAGCCTCCAATGGATTGTACAGTTTAACGTATAGTGATTTGAACTTGGATTTAGCTCAAGGAAATATCCGCTTGGAAAACCTGAACCTTCAGAATGACAGTACCATCTATTTGAAGCTCGACAAGGCAGAGAAAGCGCCGGATGCACTTTTTGAAGCAACAGCCCAGGAATTGGCTATCAAAGGTTTAAATCTTTGGGGAATATTGGTTAATAAGAAAATTGAGATTTCGGATATAGTCCTCGATTCTTTAAAAGGAAAGGTCGTTCTTAATAATAGACCCTATAACAATAAAAAAGAAAGCAAGGAACCTTATTCCATGATTAAGGAACGCTTTAAATCATTGGGCATTCAGAAGTTTCGGGCTGAAGGAATGCAAATGGCGATGGAAGATCATTCAAAACAAGGTAATAAACCAAAAATTGTCAAGGGAATAGACCTTGCAATTGAAAACCTTCTCATTGATGAAAATTCAGGAAATGACAGTACTAGATTTTTATATTCGAAGGATATTTCAGTTCATATCCCAGAATTCAGGACTACTCTTGACGGCGCTCCATACAGCTTAGCTTTTAAGGAACTTAAATTTAGTGCTAAGGATAAAGATACACGAATATCAAAGTTAGAATTATTGCCGACCATAGATTTGGAGAGTTTTGCCAAAAGAGATAAGTTGAATAAACCTAGAATGGAGCTAATTTTAGATTCCGTTTGGCTTACGCGAATTGACGTCCACAAACTTTGGAAAGAAAAAAGGCTGTTGGCCGACAGCGCACATATTAGCAAGGGACGATTTGATTTAGCAAAAGACAAGCGATACCAATTGGAAAATGTTTCCAAAATAGGACAGTCACCGGCACAGCAACTCATGAAGGTCAATCAGCGATTCAGCATCAAAACCGTCAAGGTAAACAGTGTTGATCTAAGCTATGCACAAATAAGCGATAAATATGCCCGACAGGGGAAGATAGATTTTAAAAATATCCGCGGAACCTTAAGGAATGTCACAAATGACACGACCCTATTAAGGAGAAATAAAGATATGACAGCAGATCTGGTAGGAAATGTTTACGGTAAAGGCACACTATCTGCCTTTTTCACATTTGATATGCTAAGTAAGGCAGGAAATTTTTCCTACAAAGGCGGATTGACAGCGATGACAGTTAGTCCATATAACAGAATATTAGAGCCCCTATTAAACATCCGACTTGCTGAAGGTAACATTGAGAAAATAACCTTTGACATGCATGGAAACGATGCAAGGAATTGGGGCAAATTCACCTTTGACTATAACAACTTAAAAGTTGACGTCTTGAAGGATCCAGAAAAAGGTTCTGGGAAAAAAGGAATTCTATCCTTTATCGCAAACCAATTCTTTATCAATGACAGCAATCCCGATGCGAATGGGAAATACCATGCCGCACAAGTGGAATACAACCGAGTACCCGAACATCCTTTCTTTAAGGTAGTATGGAAAAGCCTGCTCCAAGGAATCATCGAATGTACCGGAACAAACCCCCAATACCTACCCGGTATCTAAACGAACCTTAATATCAAATCCGGGTAAACGCCCAAAACAATGGTCAAAATGACAGCAACCACGAAGACAACCTGAAAGTTGACCGGCATCGACACTGTTTGCCCAACTTCCGATTTCATAAAGTACATATGGACAACCACACGGAGGTAATAATAAACACCTACTGCAGCATTTATGGCCGCTAAGATCAAGAGAACGGTATGATAATCATTCATAACGTTTGAAAACATCATGAATTTACCGATAAAACCTGCTGTTAAAGGTATCCCCGCTAAAGAAAGCATAGCAATAGTGATCGAGAATGCCAACCAAGGATTTCTTTTACCTAAGCCATTGAAAGATTCAAAATGATCCGTACCGATCTGACGCTTTACCAAGATCAATCCACCGAACGCCACGATCGATGCCAAGCCATACGCTGCAGAATAGGCTAGTATTCCGGATGCAGAGTTTGCACCGATCGACAGAATGGCAAATAACATATAACCGGCATGCGAAATACTTGAATAGGCTAGCATACGTTTGAAACTGGTCTGCATCAAGGCCGTAACGTTTCCGATGAATAGGGTAATGATCACTACGGTCAATAAAACTGGGGTCCAAAATTCATTCAATGGAACCAGCACCATACTGAACAGCTTCAGGAATCCCGCAAAGGAAGCAATCTTTACAACCGTACTCATAAAGGTGGTAATCAAGATCGGGGAACCATCGTACACATCTGGAGTCCAGAAATGGAATGGTGCCGCGCCGACTTTAAAACATAAACCTACTAATAATAAGAGGATACCACCATAGAACATGGGTGATATACCCGTTGGATTATCGATGATATGCTGTTTGATGGCCGCCAGATCAAATGATCCAGTGGAACCATATAATAAGGTAATGCCAAATAATAGAAATCCGGTCGAAAATGCACCCATCAAGAAGTACTTCAAGGATGCTTCGTTAGAGGCTTTATCATTCCTACGGATACCGGCCAAAATATATAGGGCCACGGACATAATTTCCAGACCTATGAATAGCATCGCAAAATTATGGTATGAACAAACCAAAATTGCGCCCGTAAGCGAAAATAAAATTAAAGTATAGTACTCTGCAATATTATTCGATATTGCTTTAAAGTATTCCTTCGATAGCAAAAGAATCAATATCGTAAGCGCAATACATAACATGGAGAAAGAAAGCGAAAAATGATCAAATATAACCATCCCGCTATATAGTGGTTCCGCATCTACATTCCAATAGTATGCTTCAAATCCCAAGGCAAGTAACAAGCCCAATATACTCACAGGTAATAATGCATTTTTGGCCTTATATAAACCTAAATACAGAACTAGTATACCTAACAAAGAAAGCGTAATAATCGCACCCATAATATATC
>JBEBTR010000185.1:0-5828 GCA_040393725.1 Sphingobacterium endophyticum
CTTGTGTATTATTTTGGTTTTGGTCGTGTTTCGCTCTGCTCTCATCCGCACAATGTTATGACCTTGTCCACAGGTGGTCCGCTGATATCCGGACGAGCTGTGGATTACCGCTGGATGAGCTGTGGATGAGACACGAGCGAAACACGACTAAAACACGAGCAAATTCAAGCGAAACCAAAATAAAAAACAACAAAAAAAGGTTGGCATAAATGCCAACCTCTTATATGTTTAATGGAATTAACCTAGTTTATTCAACCAATCAATAACTTCTTCTCTGGACTTTCCTAACTTCTGTTGAAGCTTTCCTAATAATTCATCATCCTTACCTTCTTCGTAAGCTAAATCATCATCAGTCCATTCCGCGTATTGTTGTTTGATTTTACCTTTAAGTTCGTTCCACTTACCTTTTAAATCTAATTTATCCATTTCTTATTTCCTCCTATTGTTTAATATGATATATAAGTAAAACAACAAGTGTTTGAAATAGTTTTGAAGACCCTGAGTTTTTTCAGGAAACCCAAAAAATTACATTTAAGAATATAGTCCTTTTTTATCTATGAAATCAATAACCGGATCTGGAGTGTAAAATTTTACTGATTTCCCTTCCTTGATTGCATTTCTCAAAAATGTAGAAGATAATTCCATAACCGGAGTGTCAGTCATGGTAATTGCTGGATGGTTTTTCATTTCTCCCGCATCATAGCCTGGACGGGGATAGACGATTATTTTATAGTCACGGAGTAAAATATCGGCATTCTTCCATTTTGTGAGTCCCATTAAATTGTCCTCTCCCATAATCAGGAGGAACTCTTTTGTAGGATATTTTTCAGAAAGATGTGTTAAGGTGTCAATAGTATACGAGGGTTGAGGAAGGCTGAATTCGATATCACTTGCTCTCAGATTGTCTGCGCCCTCAATGGCAAGGTTGACCATCTCAAGTCGGTCATACATATTTCCCAAGCTTTTTTTATCCTTAAATGGATTTTGAGGGGAAACTACAAACCAAACTTCATCAAGGAAAGTATAATTGGCCATATAATTGGCTATGATCAAATGACCAATATGGACAGGATTGAAGGAGCCAAAAAATAAACCAACTTTACTATTTGCCATAATTAGGAATTAATAAAATCTAAAACAAGTTTTTCAGCTTCGGCACAAGCGGCTTCTAGGTCATTATTTTGAAGGATGACATCAAATTTATCGGCAAATGTTAATTCGTGCTCTGCCTTTGCAAATCTTTCTTTAAGTTTTTCTTCAGAATCCGTTCCTCTTCCTGTCAATCTTTCTTTTAGTACCTCAATTGAAGGTGGATTTACGAAAATCGCTAATGCCTGTTCAGGGAATTTTGATTTCAATCGTAGTCCTCCAACAACGTCGATATCAAAAATAACATGTTTTCCTTCGTTCCATATACGTTCCACTTCTGAACGCAAGGTTCCATAAAAAGTACCAGAATAAACTTCTTCAAATTCAATAAATTCGTGTTTAGCTACTTTATGGAGGAAATCTTCTTTAGAGATGAAATAATAATCTTCACCATTCACTTCATTGCCGCGAGGAGCACGGGTGCTGGCAGAAATCGAGAAGGAAATTTTGTCTCCGTGTTTTTCTAGTAACCTTCTTACGATAGTGGTTTTACCTGCTCCAGATGGAGCAGAAAAAATAATTAGTTTGCCGCTCATTCTATAAGACGTTTAATAGTTGTTCTTTCACTTTCTCCAATTCATCTTTCATCTTAACGACGATTTGTTGGATCTGCGCGTTATTAGCTTTTGAACCTAAGGTATTGATTTCACGACCCATTTCTTGGGAAATAAATCCTAATTTCTTGCCATTGGAATCCTGACTATTTAAAGCTTCAACAAAATAATTGCAGTGTGAGCGGAGGCGAACCTTTTCTTCAGTAATATCTAACTTTTCAATATAGAAAACCAGTTCCTGCTCGAAACGATTCATATCTACATTTTCTTTTCCTACGGCGTCTTCCATATATTGATTGATTCTTTCACGAATCAGAGGAATACGGCTACCTTCCACAGCTTCAACTTCGGTCAGGTATGATAAAATCAAGGAAACACGATATTCTAGATCTTTTTTCAGGACCGATCCTTCATCTTCTCTAAATATATTGAATTTCTTAATTGCAGCATGAAATGCATCAACCAGTACTTTTCCCTCTTCTTCGTCAACTTCATCATCATGACTGATTACTTCAGGCATATTTAAAGCTAATTCAAACATGTTTGATTTCGTATCGCCTAGTTGAAATGCGATATCTTGCAATTGCTTGTAATATGCTTTTAATAGATCGGCGTTAATTGTTGCACCTTTTGCGGTTTGATCAACGTATTCAGTTGAAATATTGATATTTACCTTACCACGTTCAATCAATTTACTACACTCCCCACGAAGTAATAGTTCTTTATCAGATACAGCTTTTGGCAAACGAAGGTTCAGTTCTAAGAACTTAGAATTTAAGGATTTGATCTCTACAGTATATTTAACCGTACTATTATCAGCAGTACCAATACCGTAACCTGTCATTGATTTTATCATATGCAAAGGTATAAAAATTAAGAAAAGAAATTACCAATCATGTTTTGCGATTAACACGCATAAATAAGTTTTATAGGCAGCACCTCTTTTCACGTGAACAAATCCGATTCCGACATCTTTTAAAGAACCATTCCATTGGTCTAAACCCAACATGTGCTTTCTATGCATGAAGCCAGGAGATCCGCGTCCAATAATGAAAGATTTAATGCCGTCGACTGCCGTTTCATGGTTTGCAGCAATAGATTCAAAGTTATTGGTAGATCGTTTCTTCAGCCAGTCGGGGTTTAGATAATATCCAGCTTGGCTAATGTGATAGTTGGGTCCATATCCGTCCGGATCGGTATGGTCGAAGTAATTTCTTCTAGCCATGTCCTTAGCTCTTTCTTCAGCAACACGAGCTAGTTTATCGTTCCATATGAGTTTGGTCTGTTTGACATTCTTTAGATTGTTCACTCGAATCTCCTTGCCGTATTTTTTGGGGTTCATACGAAAGGCATTGAGATAATTGAAAGCTTGTTTCGCTTCTCTACGATCGACTCGGATGTTTTGGGCTAAAATGGGCTGTGCCCATAGGATAAAAGCAAATAGTATATACCTCATAGAAATGTTTAAGATAAAGACTGTGATTTAAACTCAACGTTTAAACAAGCTTTTGAATTAAACAGATTTTTTTGTGAATTTCTCTTTGATTACTTCAATGATTGGGGGTAGTATTGAGATTCCAATGATGGCGAGAACTACTATAGAAAAGTTATTTTTAACAAATGAAATCTGTCCGAAAAAGAAACCTCCTAAAAGGAACAAGGTAACCCACAGAATCCCACCAGCAATATTGTACAAACCAAATTTAGAATATGGCATTTTGACAACTCCCGCTACAAAAGGAGCAAATGTTCTAACGATTGGAACAAAACGAGCGTAAATAATTGTTTTTAACCCGTACTTATCGTAAAAACTCTGGGTTTTTTCTAAATAGGAAGGTTTAAAGATTTTGGAATCTTTTCTGAATACACGCTGGCCAAAATGTTTCCCAATTTCATAGTTTACAAAATCACCGAGTATCGCTGCGGCAATCAGGAGAACCAACATGACGAGTAGATTTAAGTTTGTTTCTGGCTTTGCTATTAGGGCACCCATTGCAAAAAGTACCGAATCACCTGGAAGGAATGGCATTACGACCAATCCGGTTTCAGCAAAAATGATTAAGAAAAGTATCAGATAGGTCCAAGTTTGATATTCCTGTGTAATATCGATTAGATGTTTGTCGATATGAAGAATGAAATCGATTAAGGCAGATATTAATTCCATGATTATAAATTCAATTTTAATGAGCAACAATTGAACCAAGCTACCTACAAAATGAATAAATTATAGATAAAAAAAGTAGCCCTGGATGCAGGGCTACTTTCATATTTCTTTTAAAACTGGAATAAGAATCTAAATTTTACTTAACATCCTTTTTTCTATATTTTTCCCTCACGACTTCAATTACCGGAGGTAAGATAGAAAGGATAATAATTGCAAAAACTACAATTGTAAAGTTGTCCTTGATAATAGGAAGCCCGCCGAAGAAATAGCCGATAAACAAGAAAGAAGTAACCCAAAGGATTGCTCCAATAACATTGTAAGATGCAAATTTAGCATATGACATAGATCCAACACCCGCAACGAAAGGAGCAAATGTTCTTATAATAGGGACAAAACGAGCATATATAATCGTTTTGCCGCCATATTTTTCATAAAACTTTTCAGTTTTATCGAGATATTCTTTTTTGAGGAACTTATATTTTCCGGAGAAAGCTTTAGGTCCGATGTATTTACCGATATGATAATTGACCAAATCCCCTAAAATTCCAGCAATCATTAACAGTCCCCACATCAAAAAAATGTTAAGATCTGTTTCGGGCTTAGCAATAATAGCACCAGCTGCAAATAATAAGGAGTCACCCGGTAAGAAAGGAGTAACAACAAGTCCAGTTTCGGCAAAAATAATCAGGAACAGGATCAAATAGGTCCAAGTCTGATAATTATTAACGATTTCCACCAGATGGTCATCAATGTGGAGGATAAAGTCAATAAGGGAAGAGATTAAATCCAAGGTTGTGTTTTATTAAATATTGTTCAACATTACAGGCATAACCAACATCAAGATGTCTTCATGATCTTCTTTGATAGCTGGAACCAATAAACCGGCACGATTCGGAGTACTCATTTCAAGCACGACCTCTTCGCAGTTTAAGTTATTAAGCATTTCAACCAAGAATTTGGCATTAAAACCGATCTCCATGTCTTCACCTTCAAATTGACAGCTTAATCTTTCGTGAGCCTCATTAGAGAAATCAAGATCTTCAGCAGATATATGAAGTTCACTTCCTGAGATTTTTAAACGTACCTGATGGGTTGTTTTGTTGGCGAAAATAACTACACGACGTAGTGTATTCAGGAACAAAGAACGGTCAACGGTAAGTTTATTAGGATTAAGACGCGGAATCACGGCTTCATAATCAGGATATCTCTCATCAATTAAACGGCAGATCAGATTGATAGTTCCAAATTGGAAGAATGCATTCGTATTGTTGTATTCCACTGAAACATTCACATCATCAGAAGGGAGTGAAGATTTCAATAGCGTTAGTGCTTTTTTAGGAAGGATTATAGAAGTTGCTTTTTCAGCCCCTACATCGGTACGGCGATAACGTACAAGTTTATGGGCATCCGTTGCTACAAAAGTAATGGACTGTTCAGCCAATTGAACGAATACACCGGACATTGCAGGGCGCAATTCATCATTGCTTACTGCGAAAATTGTTTTGTTGATTGCTTCCAATAAAATTGGTGCAGAAATATTGACTGTTGAAATATTTTCAACGACTGGGATTTTAGGAAAATCATCGGCATTTTCACCGCTTAATTTGTACTTACCGTCACCAGCGGAAATTTCGATAGCTAGAGTTTTCGTATCGACAGAGAATGCCACAGGTTGATCAGGAAGCGTTTTTAGCGTTTCGATCAAGATTTTGGATGGCATTGCTACACGTCCTTCTTCTTTTGCTTCGATTTGCAAAGTAGTCACCATGCTGGTTTGCAAATCCGTAGCGGAAATGGTCAGGATGTTTTCTTTGATTTCGAACAGAAAATTCTCAAGGATTGGTAGCACGGTGCTGGAGCTAGAGGCGCCACTAATAGCCTGTAATTGTTTCAGTAATATGGACGTTGATACAATAAATCTCATTTCTTTTAGCTAATAGATTTTATTGCAATAATACAGA
>JBEBTR010000186.1:0-5772 GCA_040393725.1 Sphingobacterium endophyticum
AAATTAAAGTAATATGGACATAGCTTCACCCTTAAAGCTTGACTTTAACAACACAGAAATTGCCTTTCAGGGTAAAACCGATAAGGATCTGAATAAAGCTTATTGGCTTTTTAAAATGGTTGCCAGCAATGCATTGATTAAAATTGGCACACCCATTACAAATTTCTCTCTAAATATTGGACTTCCAATCCAGGGAATTATCAAAAACACAATCTATAAACAGTTCTGCGGTGGGGAGAGTATCGAGGATTGCTATAATGCAATTCAAGATCTTGGAAAAGGGAATGTAACTACCATTCTTGATTATTCCGTGGAAGGTGAAGAATCAGAAAAAAGCTTTGATGATTGCTGCCAAGAAATTCTAAGAACTGTTGAGGCTGCAAAAAATAATCCTTTAATATCTTTTTGTGTGTTCAAACCTACCGGTCTCGGAAGATTTGATCTCCTTGCAAAAATTGATGCTAAAGAACAATTAAATGATGAAGAAAAAGCAGAATACGCACGATTGTTAAATAGATGCGATAAAATCTGTAAAGCTTGTTATGAAGCAAATATCCGAGTATTAGTTGATGCTGAACATTCCTGGATACAAGATACTATTGATGACATAGCTAGAGAAATGATGGAAAAATACAATCATGAAAGACCAATTGTATATAATACGTATCAATTGTATCGCCATGATAAATTAGCATCATTGAAAGCTGATTTCGCATATGCTAAAACTCAGGACTTCCATTTAGGAGCTAAAATTGTACGTGGTGCTTATATGGAAATTGAAAGAGAAAGAGCCAAAGAAAATGGATACCCATCACCTATTCAACCTGATAAGAAATCATCTGATACTGATTATAATGAGGCAATTCATTTTTGTCTAGATCATATTGATAGAATTGGTTTGATGGCCGGAACACATAATGAGCAAAGTTGTAGAATTTTGGCCGAAGAGTTAGAAAACAGAAACATCCCACATAACACAGCAAATGTATTTTTCGCTCAACTGCTAGGAATGTCTGATAATCTATCATTTAATTTAGCTGCTGCAGGCTATAATGTTGCAAAATATATGCCTTACGGGCCAGTTAAAGCCGTTATGCCTTATCTATTTCGCAGAGCTCAGGAGAACACTTCAGTAGGTGGTCAAACCGGTCGTGAATTAGGATTGATAATGAAAGAATTGAAACGACGAAAAACTGTTAAAAATAATTAACCACAGAAAGTCTCCATTAATTGGAGACTTTCTTATTTTTGCCGCATGACCCAAGAGAATTTTGAAAAATATCTGAGACTTAAAGAAATTGCAACCCCCTTCAAAGCTCTTTTATTTGATGTAGATGGCACATTGGCAGATAATATGAATGCTCATAAAGCTGCTTACGTCGAAACTGCCCGTGAACATGGTATTCTATTAGATCCAAATATAATTGATGAAACTGCCGGTTGGCCTACTGTTTCAGTAGCTGATGAAATTTCAAACCGATATGGAGTGAAATTGGACCGCTACGAATTTGCAAAAAGAAAATCCTCAATTTTTATTGAACAGTATATACAAAAGACAAAACCTGTCGATTATGTGAGACAGGTACTTTATGACTTTGTAGATATTCGAAAAATTGGAATTGTTTCTGGAGGAACTCGTTCTACATTAAATATCACCCTGGAAGTGATTGATGTAATCGGAAAATTTGAAACATTAGTTTGTGCTGGAGACACAGCGGAAAGTAAACCTTCCCCTCAACCGTTTCTATTGGCAGCACAACATTTACAGATAGATCCTAAAGATTGTTTAGTCTTTGAAGATGGTGAACCTGGAGTACAGGGTGCTATTTCTGCCGGAATGTCTTGGGTTAGAATCGATCAGATTTAATTAAAAATTTGTTATAATTCTAATCCCTCCATTCGTGTAATTCATATCAGCCCTTTTAAAACTGCCTACAGGTAATTTTAAATAGGGTTCAACAGAAATATTAAGATTCTTATTCATCTTCATCTCTTTGCCGATTGAAAAATTAACAAAACCTCCAAAGCCATTCGTATTAACGTTTTCATCTTCTGTTTTAATGGCTCTTGAAATTTGCTGAACTTCAGTTTTTACATCCGTTTCATTCTCAGGAAGTCCATTGCCAAATAGTTCGCTGTTCGCATTTTCTACATAGTGCGTATATCTATTCTGATTGAATACAGCTGCGTAGGTAATTCCTGAAGATGCATAAAATCCATCTTTAGATTTCACCCGTATATCTAAAGGAATTTCCAATGCTTGAACATTTCCTGTAATTGCATTGACATTCGGTAAAACCAAAGCATTACTACCCATGTACTGTTGAGTTAATCCATTAGCAGTAATTTTTTGAATGGCATCCTTGCTAGCAACAACTGGAGTTTCAGCGTTTGCTACCGGGTCCTTCATAATAGAAACATCATACTTATTGTAGGCTAGTCCAGTTCTAACGCTTAAATGTTTATTTACATTGAATGCCAATAATAAACCTCCTCCAAAATTAAACTTTTCATTGGTAGAATTAGGGGAAACAAATAATCCTAAATCAAACTTTTCTTTTAAATTGAAGTGTCTGTTTTTTAAAACTGGCTCTTGCCCTTTTTTAGCTTCTTGGGAATTATATGCTAATTCTTGGTTGATGTTATTTCCTGAAATTAAATAGCCTTCGCTATCTGAATGTAAATTTGATCGATAATTGTTTGAATTTTTAGATTCCAGGGTATTAGGAAGCATAATCATGGAATGATTTCCAACATCTCCTGTGTTTAAAGTTGACAAATTAAGAGATGGAGTGGTTACATCATAATTGTAGCCCCTCTCTTCGCTGAAAGCAAGAGAATTATTCAATGGGTTGATGTTTTGATATGAACTTTTCAACTCAACATGAGATGGGTTAGATTCCAAAATTGATTCTGTTCCACTTTCATCGATAGTTGGTTTATTCCCTTTTATATTTAAATCTTGTTTGGCAACTTGAATATTACTCTCAAGACCAGGTTCATGAATTGACCAATTTTTGGCAACAAAGAAACCCAATAGTAGTATTGCTGCAGCGCTAGCTGCCCAATAGAAAGCTTTGTTTCTTTTAGGAGCTACGGGATCATAATTTCTTTGGAAATTTTCCCATGAACCCTCCTTATAAGGAAGTTCATCCATGGATTTCATCCGCTCGATGATCTGATCTACAATATCTTGTTTATTTTTCTTTTCCATTTTCTAAACGAATCAGGATTTTATATTTTCTATATCAATTTGACTCAAATACAATTTGCGGAGCTTTTGTTTAGCTCTTGTCAAGTATGTCCTTGAGGTACTTTCTGGAATATTAAGCTCCTTCCCTATTTCTTCATGCGAAAAACCTTCAATTTCATATAAATTGAAAATTGACCGTTGAATATCCGGTAGCTGTTGAATTAAGAGTAACATATCTTCATATTCGAGGTTGCTTCCATTTTCCACTGAATAATGTATCGTATCGCTACTACTTAGGTCGTCCAACATATACATTTGTTTTCTAACTCTTAAAGCATCAATCGAGGTGTTTACAGCAATCCTAGCAATCCATGATTTAAATGTTTTCTCCAATACATTAGGATCGTCATGCAATGAAAATGAACTAATCTTATTGAAAACCTTAACAAAACATTCATTTGAGATCTCCTCAGCCTCCATTTCATGCTTCATATATCGGATTACAATCGCCATGATATATCCATAGAATTTTTTATAAAGAAAGGATTTACTCTTTTCAGAATTTGACATAGCACATTGCTCCAAAGCACTTCTTAAAGTCAACGGAACACTATTATTGAGATATTTATTGAAAATTCCCACCTACGTCTTTCTCAATTTCTTCTTATTAAAAAACTATAGATGAAGCTACGCTTTATTCATATTTTTTACGCACTTAATATTCTTTTAATCTATGAACGTAATAAAACAATTTCATGCTACAGTTGGTATAAAATAATGATTAAGGTCATTAATTCCTTACCTAAATATTGGTAAATTTAACAAACACAAAATTAACGACTATGAGAGCCATCTTATTTCCTACAGATTTTTCTGAAATCGCTAATAATGCATTCCTTTATGCATTACATATTGCCAAATCAATCGATGCAAAAATTTATGTTCTTTATACCTATTTAGAACCTGTTTTATCTGCGACGCACGGTGGGCAACCAGAACTATTAGGTGAAGTTTATCAAACAATTGAACTCAATCAATTTGAAATCTATAAAAAGAAAACGCAGAAATTACGTGATATTGCTGCAGAAAAAGGTATGCAGGATGTGGAATTGCTCTTTTTGTTTGAAGAAGGTCCAGTTGCTCCAGTCGTAAAAAATATCGTTGACCGTGAAAAAATCCATCTTGTTGTTATGGGAACCCATGGTGAATCAGGATTTCTGTCCAAACTTATTGGAACAAATACGGTTAACGTAATTAAGTCTATTCAAAATCCTGTTTTGGCAGTGCCGCCACATGCAGTTTACCAAGGCATAAAAAGAACTGTATTTACAACCTTATTCCGTGATAAAGATAAACCCGCATTGAAAGAAATGTTATTAATGGCAAAAGCTGTACATGCCAAAATCGATTGCCTGCATGTTTTACATAATAATAAAGTCGCTGATGTACTCTTTCAAACCGAAGCTTGGCAAAAGGAATTTCCAGAAGCTGAAATAAACTATGTATTGCTAGATGAAGTTGAATCAATTGAAAATACAATTGCGAATTATATTCTTGAGAACAATATTGATATATTAGGGGTCGTTAAAAGAAATCGAAATTTCTTTGACAGATTATTTAGCAGTAGTATCAGTAATAATCTTGCATTTCATTCAAAAGTACCAATATTAGTGTTTCACGAAGAAAAATAATTATGCAACAGGTGATCAAAAAATTAGAATCATTAAAACGGTTGAACGAGAAAGCTGAAAAGTTTACTGAAATAATTGATGAGAACTTTGTGGAACATGGAGTACTTTTTTTTATACCCTTAGAAAAATTTGAAGTTAAGATTCTAATTCCCGCACCTCACCATAAGGCAATTCTTCAAAATGGAACCCCGACTTTTAAACAGGTTTTAAATCATAAGGAAGCAATGATGTTAAAATAAATTTAGCTCCTGTTCCCAAATAACCCCGTCATTCTTTAATGACGGGGTTATTTTTTAAGAGGCCTTAATTGACAACCTCTTTTTATTTAATCCCTATCCGGTTATACCGAAATTCTTTATGTTTTCAAAAAAATGATTTTGGATTAGATCTAGTTTTACTCGGGTCTTGCTCGTGTTTTGCTCGTGTCTCATCCACACCTCACTGGGATATAATTCGGACCTCATCCGCTTATGAGCGGACGAGCTGTGGACAATGTCCAACCAAGATGCGGATCATTCACGACTAAAACACGAGCAAAACCAAAATGAAACCAGTATTTGCCTATTCTGAATTAAAAAAAAATTATAGGCATAGGAAATTGGGAATACAAGTAGTTGTAAACCATAATTTGTATATTAAATCCATAAAATGATATAACAATATGAGGATACTTTCCAAAAAAAATGATAGCGAAAAAACCTTACACAGCAATTGGGGATGAGTTTTTTAAGGAAAGGAAATATTGCTAGATTGAATTACAAAAATTCAATTTGGTGGATTTAAACAAAATAAAATCAAGAAAGAAGATTGTTAGAAAGATTTTGGGGAAGAGAATTTTTGAGCCTCCTATCGGAATCGAACCAATGACCTACTGATTACAAGTCAGTT
>JBEBTR010000187.1:0-5726 GCA_040393725.1 Sphingobacterium endophyticum
ACGTATCTTTCTGAGCCCGGAAACGATCAAAAGCTACCGAAAGAACCTGCTGCTAAAACTGGATGCTAAAAATACCGCTGTGTTGGTAAGGATAGCCCTCGAGCAAAAGTTAATTTGAAACTTCTTGTAAGAGAATATTACAAGATAATTTGTGCTTAACAATTGAAACTATATCCTTTATTTCGTATTTGTCGCAAAAAAAATAGCCATTAATTCCTTCCTTCGGCTTGTTCATCTGAAGAAACTTGAAAATTTAAATCAATTGCAACATGTTTCAGGAATATGAACTGCTAAATTGAACAAATACCCCCCCCTCATTTCTTGTCATATGGAAACTCAGAAACAAACTATTCTTTTTAACTTGAAACTGATTTAGGGAAAGAAATAGTTCACCTTTTCTAAGGTAAACAAATATAGTTATGCATATAAAAGAGCAAATTGAACAATATATTGGGAGCTTAGAAGGTTTTAAAAGCAATGAAATGGAATTCCTTCATCAACGTATATTAGGGATTCTCCCCGAATGTAAATTATGGTATCTGGATGGTAAGGATGTAAATGGGAAAACTGTTTCTAATCCTCAAATAGGCTATGGTATGCAGAAAAGTAATCTTACTAAAGCTAAGACGAAAGAACTTTTCCAAATAGGAATTAGTTCAAATTCTTCTGGAATATCCGTTTATATCTTAGGGCTTGAGGATAAATTGTATTTGGTTAATACCTTTGGAAAATCAATTGGAAAGGCCATTGTAACCGGATATTGCATTAAGTTTAAAAAACTAAGTGATATAAATATAGAGGTTTTAGACCAGGCTATTGTCGATGGATATAAGAAAACTTCTCTGACCTAGGTTTCTTTATCTGAAAATTCTTTTATGTCCAGAAAAAAAACAAAAATTCGTAGTTACTACATTAATCAAGAAAACCAAAAGGTATGATGCCATTTATTTAGTTTGCGGGTTGCTTTTAGTTTATAATGAACGAGATCATGCTGATGACCTATAGATGTTTCGGGGAGGTTGATTTGAATTCATTGGCAAATATCATGGAAAGAGGTAAGACTGAAGATGTATTATTTAGAAATATATACAGAAATTTTTTAAAGGTATTGTTCGATTTATTAAATTTCCAACAACCTCTGTTTGCTTACAATTGTATTTAAGATGAAACATGATATATATCAGCAAGATACGAAACAATAGACCATTGGTTGGTCGTACATCATATCCCTATAATATTCCGTCTATTATCAATCTGGAGGAGCTGAAGTTACGCAAAGAAGTAACTTTTATTATCGGCGAAAACGGATCCGGAAAATCCACTTTGGTGGAAGCAATTGCGATCAATGCCGGTTTCAATCCGGAGGGAGGAAGCCGTAATTTTAATTTTTCCACACAGGATTCCCATTCTGCTTTGTTCGAAGACATCCAGTTGATACGTACAGCAAATCGGAATAAAGACGGCTTTTTTCTACGTGCCGAAAGTTTTTATAATGTAGCTACGGCAGTAGACGAATATACTGTTCAGGATTCTTACGGAGGCTCTTTGCACGAGCGTTCGCATGGCGAGAGCTTTCTTGCCCTTTTGCATCATCGGCTGAACGGAAGGGGGCTCTATATTTTTGACGAACCGGAATCTGCACTATCTATTATCAGCCAGTTGAATATGCTAACCCGTATCCGACAATTGGTGGAAAAGTCTTCCCAATTTATTATAGCTACCCATTCACCTATCTTAATGGCTTATCCCGATGCGGACATCTACCAAGTCTCCGCTGAAGGGATTAATCTAGTCGCGTATGAAGATACAGAACAATACAGATTAACCAAATATTTTATGAATAATCGCACAAAGATGCTTTCTGAACTAGGACTTGATCTTTAGGTTTTACAATTTTCGACAGATGTTTTTGGCAGGTGAATTCTGTATTTATGTTTATTCTCATAATATTGTTCTCGGTCAAGTTCTTGAGCCAAAGATATTTTGTGGATGAAAAGATTCCTCAGAAATGATGCTTCTGATCCAGTAAAGATTACTGACATTTAACTATAATCAAATGATTTTCCTAAACAGTTACAAAGTCAGGAACCATTCTAAACTATCTATAAATACTTAGCACTAATATCTTAAAGATCATTTAGGCAATGTACTGTCAGTCATCAAACTCATATCAACATCCACATCTGTTGATGTTGTTCAGAAGTAGGATTATTATGCTTATGAAAAGACAATATCATTATTAAAAGGAGGAAACAATAAGTATCTTTATAATTAAAAGAAAGTTCAAAATAAATTAGGGGATAATAGTAAACTCCAGTGATAAAGACTATATAAGTCTAAAAAGTGAAGAGATGAAAATGAATAGGTTTAAACCTTATATTATCTTTTTTGGAAGTGTATTTTTTATACTACATTTTATAAGTGGGATTAAAGAAATTACTTTTAGTAAATCTTTAGTGAAAAATATTAAAGATGAATATAAAGCTATAATAATTGAAATCTATAATCCAAGAGAATGGATGAAAGAGCCTACATTTGTTAGGATTAGTAAAAATAATAATACTGTAGAAAATCTAGCACCTGGCACTGAAATAATGAATTATGTAGCTGTAGGCGACAGTTTAATTAAAATAAAAGGCGAAATATTTGTTATGTAAAGAAGCCTAATGGTGAGAAAAAGCAATTTTATTACACACGAATTTCTATGAAAGATCGTTCGCATTGGACATTTCCTAAAGAATGGAAAAATAATTGGATGGAATCAAGTGCATGGGATACTTTGCAACGATAAGGTAGATTGAAAATAAATTGATAGACGAATTGAATTTGTTTATTCACCCTGTTTCTCTTGGAAATGGATTGCGTATTTTCAATGATAAATTAAAATTTCAACTATCTAAATCAGAGAAATATAATAATGGAATTGTACTTAATCAATACACAAAATAAATTTGCAACGAATGGTTAACATTGTTTTGGCAAAATACGGCCTTACCTTTCTGATATAATTTTGGAAAAGGAGAATCAATCTATATTGACATGAAAATTAGATTAATAAAAGACGAGGAGATTAAAACAGTAATCCCAACTAATTAGAAAAGTACTTGAGGCGTAATATATACCTAAATAGGTTTTGTATATTCTGATCCTACCACTGATATAATAGTTTGAACGAATCTACTTTTTATCCGCTGCTTATCATAATGTTTTCATTTTTAAATTTAGTTTTTAATTAACCTTCAAAAACTTCAAATAGAATTTGAAGTAATATATTGCTTTATATGCAACTATTGCCAGATATCCAGTTGAGAGGATTTATAAAACATTACATCTTAATTGACAGTAAACTACTTTTCAAAAGAACCTTTAGATTATTTTCTGATGGAAACATGGGTATCGTTTTTTGTTTAAATGGATCTATCAAAAGGTTGATATCTTTTACAGATTATGAATCATTACCCAACAGTTTTCTCTATGGACAGATTGATCATTATCTTGATTTGCTTATATCCGAAAACTCTACTATCCTCATTGTAGTATTGCAACCTTTGGGAATTTCCAAACTTCTAGGTATTGATGGAAAAGAATTTACAAATCATATTGAAGTACTTGATGTTATTTTTGGTGAAAAGGGCAATCAGGTATTTGAACAGATTTTTAAAGCGAAAAAAATAAGCCGAATGATTGATGTTCTCAACAACTTTTTTTTAAATTCTCTTTCTCGTATTAAAAATTCAAATCAGTTTTTGTTAGATTGGTCAATAAACCAAATCATCCACAATAAAGGAGTTATTAAGATTGGAGATTTAGTGAAAACATCTGGCTTTACTGAAAGGCATTTCGAGAGAGTCTTTCTTTCTAAAATTGGGATCTCTCCTAAAAAGTTCGCAAATACTATAAAAATCCATTACTATCTAAAATTAATTAGTAACACATCTTCACTTACTTCAAATTCCTACGATGCGGGTTATTCTGATCAACCACATGCGATCAAAGCATTCAAAAAACACACTGGTTTAACACCAAATCAATATTTAAAAAATCCTCTTCATCTTGCAGTTAACTTTCTAATGCTCTAAGTATCTATACGACTTCACCCTAAAATATCATTCAGTCTAATTTATTAAATTATATTTTATGTCATTTGATTGATGCTATTATTTGACTCCAAATCAATACAAAAAATTACGGATGAAAAATTGGTTTCCAATAAATGCATATTAAATGTCGGTTTTGTACAATTTCTTGAATAACATATCCCTGAAATTTGTGTGTAAAAGAATTATAATATGGAAAATTTAAAAATATCAACGGCGCAGTTTGAAAACAAAAGTGGAGATAAGAGCTATAATCTTGATGTAATTGATGAACTAACCAGAAAGGCAGCTTCCGATGGGGCAGATGTAATATCATTTCATGAATGTTCTATTACAGGTTATTCTTTTGCAAGAAAACTATCTAAAGAAGAAATGTTAAAACTCTCAGAACCTATACCAAGTGGCCCTAGTACAAAACGATTGATTAAAATGGCTAGTACCTATAAAATAGCTATTATGGCTGGATTATTCGAAAAAGATGAACATGGTGATATCTACAAAGCCTATATATGCGTTACTGAAGATGGAGTAATAGGTAAATATCGAAAATTACACCCGTTTATCAACCCGCATATTAAACCTGGAAATGAATATTGTGTTTTTAAGTTGAAAGGCTGGAATTGTGGTATTTTAATATGTTACGATAATAATATAATTGAAAATGTTAGAGCTACAAGATTATTGGGAGCCGACGTATTATTTATGCCCCATGTTACTATGTGTACTCCATCAACGAGACCTGGAGCAGGTTTTGTTGACCCTAAACTATGGGAGAATAAGGAAAAGGATCCTACATCACTTCATTTAGAATTTGACGGGATGAAGGGTAGATCATGGTTAATGAAATGGTTACCTTCTCGTGCTTTTGACAATGGAATGTATGTAGTATTCTCAAACCCAATTGGAATGGATGACGATCAATTGAAAAACGGTTGTTCAATGATAATAGACCCATTTGGTGATATATTAACGGAGTGTAGAACCTTTGAAGATGAAATTGCCACAGCATTACTTTCTCCTGAAAAATTGGTTTCATCTGGGGGATTTAGATATATTCAGGCAAGAAAACCAAGTATGTATAGAAAGATTCTCTCCGAAGATCATACACCTAAACAAATTGTTTCTTGGATGGATTACAATAAAAAAAATTAAATGAATCGTGCATCTCTCTATAAGTTCAAAGCACCAATATCTAATTATTTTTTATCCCCTTCACAACTTTTGTACATGATCCGTTCGAACCCGGGTTCTCATCCCACGGGCACAAAAAAAGCCCAATCTTTCGATTGAGCTTTTGTTTGTGATCCCGCTGGGAGTTGCTCAGCCCCTCGATTCCCGCCCTCAATCCCTGAGAGAAAATAGTTCGAACCCGTGTTCTCATCCCACGGACACAAAAAAAGCCTCACATTTCTGTGAAGCTTTTTTTTGTGATCCCGCTGGGAGTTGCTCAGCCCCGCGATTCCCGCCCTCAATCCCTGAGCGAAAATAGTTCGAACCCGGGTTCTCATACGGGCACAAAAAAATGCCTCACATTTCTGTGAAGCTTTTTTTTTTGTGATCCCGCTGGGAGTTGTTCAGCCCCGCGATTCCCGCCCTCAATCCCTGAGCGAAAATAGTTCGAACCCGGGT
>JBEBTR010000188.1:0-5695 GCA_040393725.1 Sphingobacterium endophyticum
GTAAAACAAAAAAGCAACGACCATAAGATATAATGATCGTTGCATCTACTTTATTGTGGTGGGTTAGTTGCGTTTTTATACCAAATACTCAAATAAAGTCTGGTCTTTGTTCACTTCTATGAAATCAAATTTATAAGATTTCAACCTTTCTATGAATGTAATATAATCATTTGGATCATTTAATTCAATACCAATTAATGCAGGACCTCTTTCCCGTTCGGTTTTTTTGATATATTCAAACCGAGTAATATCATCTTTAGGGCCAAGCACTTCAGTCACCAATAACTTCAGGGCACCAGGTCTTTGTGGGAAACGGACAATGAAATAATGTTTAAATCCTTCATATAATAAGGAAAGTTCCTTGATTTCACTCATCCTATCAATATCATTGTTTCCACCTGAAACGATACAGACTATTTTTTTGCCTTTAATTTCCTCTTTATGAAAGTCTAAAGCAGCAATCGATAAAGCCCCTGCCGGTTCAGCAACGATAGCGTCCTTATTGTATAATTCCAGGATAGTTGTACATATCTTACCTTCAGGAATTGATTTAACACTATCCAATAATTGGGAGCTAATTTCATAAGTGAGAGCACCAATTTTTTTCACTGCTGCCCCATCAACAAATTTATTGATATGTTCTAATTCGATAGGAGCACCGTTTTGCATAGCAGCCTGCATGGAAGGAGCGCCTTCAGGTTCTACCCCATAGCATTTGACATTTGGGGCGTATTTCTTCATATGAAAGCTTAAACCTGAAGAAAGTCCGCCACCACCTATAGGAATAAAGACAGCATCTACATTTGGAAGGTCCTCGAGGATTTCAACTGCGACAGTACCTTGACCTTCTATGACTTTAAGGTCATCAAAAGGGGGAATAAAAGTCATGTTGTGCGCTTTTGCATATTCTAAAGCTCCGATTTGACAATCATCGAAAGTATCACCAGTAAGAATAATTTCAATATTTCCATTACCCCACATTTCAGTTTGGGTTATTTTTTGTCTAGGAGTTGGGCCAGGCATAAAAATAACACCTTTAATATTCAATTTTTTGCAAGTTAATGCTACGCCTTGGGCATGATTACCAGCACTAGCACATACCACACCTCTAGATCTTTCTTCCTCAGAAAGACTTAAGATTTTATTGAAAGCCCCTCTAAGCTTATAGGATCTCACCACTTGGAGGTCTTCACGTTTTAAATAGACTTCCGCTCCATATTTTTCAGATAGATGCTGGTTATATTGTAAAGGTGTACGAGTGACCACATCTTTGATGCGCAATTTAGCAGCATTTGAGTCTATGGTTAAAGTTGATAGGTCCAAACTCATTCTTTTCCGATCGATTATTTATTTGATAATTAAGGCTGGAAAAACCAGCCTTTAACTTAGTTTTCTTTTACCAGTATCAACAAATCATTGTCATCGATTTCTTTTTTGGCGTCAGCCAGGATTAAGAATCTTTGATAGCAATCTGCCAATTTATCTTTGTCAAGGTTATATCCAAGGCGTTCTAGGTGATGCTTCAGTGCATGGCGTCCAGAACGAGCGGTCAGGATAATATCAGCTTCTAACAGACCGACATCCTCAGGACGGATGATTTCATAATTTTCACGGTGTTTTAAGAAACCGTCTTGATGAATTCCCGAACTATGGGCAAATGCATTGCGACCGACGATAGCCTTGTTAGGTTGAACTGGCATATTCATCATTTCACTTACTTTTCTTGAAAGATAAGTAAACATTTTGCTGTCAATGTTTGAGGATAAACCACCGAATGCCTGATTATGAACTTTAAGGATCATCGCAACCTCCTCTAAAGAGGTGTTTCCGGCGCGTTCACCAATACCATTAATGGTACATTCAACTTGTCGGGCACCATTCTGTACAGCGGCAATAGAATTCGCTGTGGCCAATCCCAAATCATTATGGCAATGGGCAGAAATAATGGCCTGATCAATATTCTTAACGTGTTCAGTTAAATATTTGATTTTGGCACCATATTGATCTGGCAGACAATAACCATTCGTATCTGGAATATTTACGACAGTAGCTCCTGCAGCGATTACAGCTTCAACCATTTGTGCCAAGAATACTAGGTCAGCACGACCGGCATCCTCTGCGTAGAATTCAACATCCTCAACGTAAGATTTGGCATGTTTTACAGCAGCCACTGCACGTTCTAAGATTTCTTCGCGGGTACTGTTGAATTTATATTTGATGTGCATGTCTGAAGATCCGATTCCAGTATGGATACGTGGTCTTTTTGCATATTTTAATGCATCAGCAGCCACGTCGATATCATTCATGTTTGCACGAGTCAGGGCACAGATGATCACATCATCAACAGCCTTTGATAATTCGACTACTGACTGGAAATCTCCAGGGCTAGAAACAGGAAATCCTGCTTCGATAATATCTACCCCTAGGCGTTCCAAATCTTTAGCAATTTCGATTTTTTCAGGGGTTGTCAATTGACAACCTGGCACTTGTTCACCGTCACGTAATGTTGTATCGAAAATGTATAAGTGATTAGGATCGTGTAACATATTATTTAAAATTTATGTTTAAACCTTGATTAATTCTACTTTAAAACTCTAATACTTTAGCACCCATTTCTTTAGTTCCCAAAATTTTATCAGCAGGAGTTTCGGCATTTGCGATATCACCCGTTCTCCATCCTGCTTTTAATGTTTCAGCAACTGCATTTGTAACTACTTTAGCTTCCTCTTGCAGTCCAAATGCGATATCCAGCATTAGTGCGGCAGATAGGATAGAAGCTAATGGATTTGCTTTATTTTGGCCAGCAATATCATGGGCTGATCCGTGAATAGGTTCAAAGAATCCTGTGCCGTCACCAATAGAAGCGGAAGCTAACATTCCCATAGAACCTGCAATTTGAGAGGCTTCATCAGTTAAGATATCACCAAATAAATTTGCAGTTAATACGACATCGAATTTTTTAGGATTCTTAACTAATTGCATAGCAGCGTTGTCAATAAACATATGTTCAGTTTCAACATCAGGATACTCTTTAGCGATTTCCTGTACTACTTCCCTCCAAAGTCTAGACGTTTCTAATACATTCGCTTTATCAACGGAGCATAATTTTTTATTTCTTGTTCTAGCAGCATCAAATGCTTTTCGTGCAATACGATCTACTTCATAACGGTTGTAATTCATTAGGTCAGAAGCAAAGGTATTGTCTTCGTTCCGTTTTTTCTCACCGAAGTAAACATCACCAGTTAATTCACGGAAGAAGAGGATGTCCGTTCCACGGAGAACTTCAGGTTTTAAGCTAGAAGCATCCAAGAGTTCATCAAACAATAGGATAGGACGGAGGTTAGCATAAAGGCCAAGCTCTTTTCGTATTTTTAATAAACCTTGTTCAGGGCGAACTTTCGCTGAAGGATCATTGTCATATTTAGCATGACCAATTGCACCAAATAAAATAGCATCCGAAGCTTTCGCTTTTTCAAGAGTTTCGTCTGGAAGAGGGTTACCAGTAGCTTCAATTGCGGTATGGCCCATGATTGCTTCGTCGAAAATAAATTCATGATTATATTTCTCAGCAATTTTATTTAGAACTTCTTTTCCCCAGGTGGTAACTTCTTGTCCAATTCCATCTCCAGGAATAATAAGAATGTTTTTCTTCATGTTTTATAAAACGTTTTCAACTTTATTTTCCAAGGCTACAACTTCGCCTTTTTCTAATACAATTCTTTTTTCAATACAGCTTGGAAGCTGACTTTCATAATGTCCGACGTAAATGAGCGTTTTTCCGTGTTGGCAAAGCTCATCGACTACATCATTAAAATATCTTGCCTGCTGCGCATCTAATCCCTGGCATGGTTCATCCAAAACCAATAGTGGAGGATTTTTAATGATACTTCTAGCAAGCATTGCCAAGCGTTGTTTACCTAAAGGCAATGTATGGAGTAATTGATTTTTATGCTCAGTTAAGTCAAAAAAATCCATTAACTCCTCAATCTGTTTCTTTTCTTGAAATTTAACATCGATAAACCATCCGATACTATCATAAAAGCCGGAAGCCAAAGTATGCCACACAGTTGCATTCTGATCGAAATACCAATGCATTTCTGGTGATATCATTCCAATTTTCTGTTTGATATCCCAAATACTTTCTCCAGATCCTCTCTTCTTACCAAAGAGTTCGATATCTAAACCGTATGACTGAGGATGATCCCCATTAATTAAACTCAATAAAGTGGATTTACCAGAACCATTAGGTCCTTGTAGAAGCCATTTTTCACCTACATCCACTTTCCATGTCACCTTATTTAAAACCACTTTGTCGCCATACCTAATGACAATATCTTTTAGATCAGCGATGGAATTAAAATTGGATTCTGAGAGTCTTTGCAAGAAAGAAGGCAATTCTTTTTGTTTCCTATTTTCATCTTGGTGGATTTCATCAAATGAATCCACTTGTTCAAGTTTGCCGTCCACTATATGGGCAAAACTATTGATGGCTGTTGGTAATTGCGAATCATTTGAAATGATAATCAGTTGGACTCCTTCTTCCACTAATTCATCTAGCCAAATATTCAGTTCAATTCTTGACTGCTTATCTAAACCTGTATAAGGCTCATCAATAATTAAAAGTTGAGGCTTTAACCAAAGAGATTTTAGCAATTGTAATTTCTTGTGTTCGCCACTAGAAAGTTCAATAAGCTGGGAATCCATGGTGTGGCCAAATCCCATTGCAACAATTTTTTGTTGAATTTCTTGCAAGTCTAGCTTTTCCTTATTGGCGAAATGAAGCAATTCTGCTTTTACGGTAAGCGTATCATTCCCTTGATGTCGATTATATCTTTGCTGATAATAGAAGTTTCTGTCCCCTTCTAAATTCGTGAACTGATACCAATTGGAAACGTAAATTACTTTAGGACGGAGGTTGCTTTCAGCATTAAATTCAACATTTACGTCTCCATTGCCAGTTATTAATCCGGCAATAGCTTTAGCCAAAGTTGTTTTTCCTGAACCACTTTTACCTGCCAAGACATAATTTTCATTTGGTTCTATAGTCCAAGATAAATCACTCATTATGGAGTTTGATCCATAAGAGATAGCTAGATTATTTATTTGGACTTTAGCTGCCATTATCTATTTTGTTCAAAAGATTCGATGTCTGCTTTTTGACTAAGGATATAGTCAATGTCATCGTAGCCATTGATTAAACAAGACTTTTTGTAGGGATTGATTTCAAAATTATATTTTTCACCTGTTTCAGCAATAGTAATAGTTTGATCTTCAAGGTTTACTATTAATTCTGTTTCGGGATTGTTAAATACATTTTCGAAGATTTTTTCCAGAAATTCTTCAGGAACGGTAATAGGCAAGACACCGTTATTAAGTGCATTTCCTTTAAAGATGTCTGCAAAGAAAGAACTTACTACGACATCAAATCCATAATCTTGAATTGCCCAAGCGGCGTGTTCACGAGAAGAGCCACAGCCGAAGTTTTTGCCAGCCACAAGGATTTTACCTTTATAGGTAGGGTTATTCATGACGAAGTCAGCCTTAGGCTGTTCATTACTATCAAATCTCCAATCACGGAAAAGGTTGTTTCCAAATCCTTCACGTGTCGTAGCCTTTAAGAAACGAGCAGGGATGATTTGATCGGTATCAATATTTTCAATCGGTAGAGGAACTACACGAGAGGATAATTTTTCAA
>JBEBTR010000189.1:0-5656 GCA_040393725.1 Sphingobacterium endophyticum
TTAGGTTTTAGTTTAGATAATTCCCTTTATGGGCAGATTATTATCGGCGTTGCAAACATGCTGTTTACCTTAATAGCGATTTGGAAAGTTGATAGTTGGGGTCGTCGACCACTATATCTTGTCGGAACAATTGGAGGGGCAGCCTCTTTATTTTTGACTAGTTTGCTTTTTTATTTTGGTATGGCTGAAAGTGTGCTTTTGGTGATATCAGTGGTCTGTTTTTTGGCATTTTTTGCCTTTTCAATTGGACCATTAAAGTTTGTCGTCGCTTCGGAGATTTTTCCAAGTAATATCCGAGCGAAAGCTATGGGATTAAGTATTTTGGCTATGTGGGTTTCAGATTTTTTAATGGGGCAGATAACTCCATTTCTCTTGGATGATGTTGGTGTTACTGGAACGTTTTTATTTTTGGGCTTAGTTTGTTTGCTGGGGTTTGTATTCGTGATTCGAAAATTACCGGAAACTAAAGGCAAAAGTCCCGACGAAATTCATGAATTATTAAATATGGATAAGCGATGATGAAAAATTTAGTATCTGGTATATTCTTGTTTGTTACTGTTATTACTACAGTAAATGGGCAAAATCCGATTAATTATGTAGATCCATTGATAGGTACTGCGCACGCCAGGTACTTTCATTTTGCTCCAGGTGCAATGCCATTTGGTATGGCTAAGCCTGGCCCCTCAACCAATGGGACTTTAGGTAATAAAAGTGGTTGGGAGGCCACCGGTTATGATTATAGAGATCGTACAATAGAAAATTTCCCCAATTTCCACGAATTCCAAATTGGTGGGATAGCATTAATGGCGACAACAGGTGCTTTAAAAACCATTCCTGGGAAAGAAGATAATCCGCACTCGGGATATAGATCATCGTTTGATAGAAGCGATGAAGTTGTTGAGGCAGGATATTATAGCGTATTATTAAAGGACTATGCCATAAAAGCTGAGTTGACTGCTACAGAAAGGGTTGCTTTTCATCGCTATACATTTCCAAAAAGTAATGAATCTCATATTTTATTTGATATTGGAAATATGATGGGTGAAAGTGGTCCGGTAAAAGATGCATCAGTTCAAATCAATCCCGACGGAACGGTAGAAGGTTATGTTATTACTTCACCTTTTTATGTTGAAAAATATCAATCTGGTGCTGATATTCGGATGTATTTTTTTGCAGAATTAAATAAGAAAGCCAATGAGTATGGGGTATTTCAAGGTGAGAAGGTCTTTAAAAATAAATCAGAAATAAAAGGTAAATCAAGCGGAGCATATTTCACCTATTCAACGAACGAAGGAGAATCCATTGAGATCAAAATGGGTCTTTCCTATACATCAATTGATGCTGCTAAATCTAACTATCTATCCGAAGGTAGGAAAAGAGATTTTGATGGAGCAAAAAAATATAACCAAGAAACATGGAACAGCATGTTAAATCGCATTAAAGTTGAAGGAGGGAGAAAGGAGGATATGACTAAATTCTACACAGGATTATACCATGCTTTATTGGGAAGAGGATTGGCAAGTGATGTTGTTGGATCTTACCCGAAGAATGATGGAGCCATCGGTCATATTGCATTAGGAGATAACGGAAAACCTATACATCATCATTATAATACAGATGCGGTTTGGGGTGCCTTTTGGAATTTAACACAGGTATGGGCAATTGCTTATCCAGAATATCTCTCGGAATTTGTCAATTCTCAACTTTTGGTTTATAAAGATTCAGGATGGCTGGCAGATGGAATTGCTAATAGTAAATATGTTTCTGGAGTCGGGACTAATTTTGTAAGTCTCGTTATTGCCAGTGCCTATTTACAAGGTATTAGGGATTTTGATGTTGCTTTAGGGTATGAGGCGGCATTAAAAAATGAAATTGAAAGTAAAGATAGACCTCGAGGGGCAGGCAAGTTGGATGTAAGTCGATTTGTTGAAAATGGATATGTGGGGCAAATTGATAAGTCAGATAATGAGATTCATGAATCATGGATGTTTTCTGCATCACACACATTAGAATATTCATTTAGTAGTTATGCTGTAGGTCAGTTTGCAAAGGCATTAGGAAAAACATCAGATTATGAAAAACTCAATAAGCTTTCTCATGGATGGAAATATTTATTTGATCCTGAGCTAAAGTTGATTCGACCGAAATATGAGAATGGAAAATTTGTAGAAAATTTTAATCCTAGTCAAGCATGGAGAGGTTTTCAAGAAGGAAACTCTTATCAATATACCTTTTATGTTCCGCATGATGCAAAAGGATTGATAGGGTCAATTGGAAGAGCGGAGTTTAACAATCGGTTGGACAGTATATTTATTAAAGCTGAACCTTTGGAGTTTGGAGGTGGAAAAACTATAGATGCCTTTAGTGGTCTAGAAGGTATGTACAATCAAGGTAATCAACCAAATCTTCATGTTGCTTGGATGTTCAATTATGCTGGAAGACCTTCATTAACGCAGAAATGGGTTCAGGAGATTTGCAATAAATTTTATGGAATAGAAGGTGTTCATGGGTATGGATATGGTCAAGACGAAGATCAAGGGCAATTAGGTGCTTGGTATGTATTGGGAGGAATCGGGTTATTTGATGTGGCTGGACTTACAGAGTCCAATTCAAAAATGGGATTGTCTTCACCTTTATTTAATAAAATAACCATCACTTTAAATCCTAAATACTATTCAGGTAAAGAGTTTGTCATTAAGAAAAAAGATGGATATGCTGTCGGGAATTATATTGAAAACATGAAGTTAAACAACAAAAAACTACAGGAGCCATTTATTCCTTTTAAAGCAATTACCTCAGGAGGTGTTTTAGAATTAGAAATGGGGAATGCAGCAAAAGATAAATATGATTAATCAACCCTAACCTTTGAAAGACTGGGATTAATTCCCAGTCTTTTCCAATAATAGAATAGCATCATAAAGCACTCCTGCTTCTCCTCTAAAAGTACCTGAACCTTCAGGTTTATTATCTTTAGTATACCATTCATAAAATCCATTGTTTTTAACAACTCGATCTACCATGGGTTTTAATTGTTCTATTGCATCTTTTCGGAATCCATTTTTAACCAATTGTTGAATCATACGTCCACCAAACCAAGTCCAATCCCCTCCATTTTGATATCCATAGGGATACATACCTTTATTTTTAAAATAACCAGCTGGGTAGGTTGGATATACGGTTAAACCGATGGTTGCCGCTCCTGATTCTTTTACATTGCTGATCATTTTATTTAATGACGTTTTAATCTGTTCTTTGGAAAGTAAATTTGCTTCAATAGCAATTGCAGTTCCCCCATGATAATAGATTTTATTCTCATCAAAATCTGCTGGAAAAGGAGAACCTTTTAAATAGATATGGGGTATAAATTTTTGATTTTTTTCATCCCAAAGGTGCTTCATGGTATTGGTAGCAATTTCATTTCGTATAGATTGCCATTTATTTTTCTTTGATGGGAAGAGTTCCATTAGGTTATCTAATGCAATTAAGAACATGGCATTGTCGTAAATATCAATGGCCAAGTGTGAGCTGCTGTCAAGATGTACACCCCAATCGTGTTCAGGTTGTACATCGCCCCAGTCCACAGTTGTTGCGCCCCATAATAAACCATGGCTTTTATCGAATCTATGTTCCATTAAAAATTGCATCGCCATATCCATCCTTTGTTCAATAGATTGGTTGCCTACTTTTAGATTTAAAAAATCAGTATCCTGAGTAGCTTGAATATATTTATATACAGCTTGAATCAGGGATGATTCCTGATCAGTTTCAACGGTGTTTTTATGAGCAGCCAATTCAGGCGCTAAAGTTGAGGTAATGCTGTAATAATCACTGGATTTTCCTTTTAAACTTTCCTTAGTGACAAATCCATCTGCAATATTTCCATCATCAGCTTGAAGTTCAAAAAAGGCTAATAAGTTCTTTTTAATTTGCTCTTGAGGTTGTACCTCGGTAGCCAGAGTAATAAAAGTATTATAATCACGAATCCAGACTTCTTGGTAACCATCACCTGCATTGAATCCAGTTTTCACGATTTCTTTTGCCATCTCTTTAACTTTCAAATAGGTGCTGTCTTCTAGGATTGTCTGCTGCTGGTCCGGGTTCTTGAAGCTAGTATTGGAATTGCAAGCAGATAAAACAACAGCTACTCCAAGGTTTAAAATGAGGTTTTTCATTGATTTTATTGGTTAAAGTCATTTATACATAAACCATTTGGTAAGGATTAATATGTATACACAAACATACATAATTTGCTGTTTAAAAAAGAATTCGCTTACTTTAAGTTCCAATAAATATAACATGAATCTTAAGATAGATCACAACAGTCCGATTCCCCTGCATGTTCAGGTTGAAAGCTTGTTAAGAGATTTAATAAAACGGCCAGAGTATCAAGATGGAAAATATTTACCAAATGAGATTGAATTAGCAAAAACATTATCAATTTCTAGGTCAACCTTACGTTTGGTCATCAACCGTTTGGTTTATGAAGAACTATTGGTTAGAAAAAAGGGAGTTGGGACGAAAGTCGCACAACAAAAGTTCAGCTCAAAGTCAAAAAATTGGTTAAGTTTTTCCCAGGAGATGAAAAATAGGGGATTGGAGGTAAAGAATTTTGAATTACATGTTCGATGGGTATTGCCAGAACCTTCTGTTGCAAAGTTTTTTGAAATTTCTGAGGAGCAAAAAGTATTAAAATTGGAAAGGCTTCGAGGAAAACCGGGAGATCCATTTGTTTATTTTATCTCTTATTTTCATCCAAGGGTAGGCTTAACTGGAGAAGAAGATTTTAAGCTTCCGTTATACGATATCTTAGAACAGCAATGCCAAATCATTGCTGATTTATCACAAGAGGAAATTGATGCAAAGGCTGCGAATAAGTTTATTGCGGAAAAATTAGAAATTGCAATAGGAGAACCTATTTTATCGCGCAAACGATTTGTATTCGACCAATTAGGTAAACCCATTGAATACAATTTAGGTTATTACAGGGCTGAAAGTTTTACCTACAAAGTTGAAAGCAGAAGAGGAGAAGGATAAATAGAAGAGCTTGAATGGAAAACACAAATTCGTTTATGTCGGTTATTTTTTGTATCTTTGTATTCATTCAAGAAGGCATCTATATCTTATTCCTCAGCCATTCCAGCGCAATTAAGACATACTCCTTTCATTATTTAACTTAATTCATTTTAATGCCCAGAAATCAACTTACATTCAAGAAAAAAGAACTAGCAAAAAGAAAACAACAGAAGCTTAACGAAAAGCAAGAAAAACGCGAGCAAAACAAAGCAAATAATAATAAGGGAAAAACCTTAGAAGAAATGTTCGCTTATGTGGATGAATTTGGTAATATATCAGATACTCCGCCAACTGAAAAATATAAGTTTAAACCAGAAGATTTAGAACGACCTAAAGATCCTGAGGATGAATTTTTATTTGGAAAGGTTTCTTACTATAATGAAGTCGGACACTATGGTTTTATCCGAGATAATGATACCAGAGAAACAGTTTATTTTAATGATACTATCGCTGGTAAAGTTCTCGCTTTACATCAGAACGTCAAGTATAAATCTATTCGTACTAAGCAGGGAAATCAAATTTCTGAAGTTGAATTAGTTTAGTACTATTTTCAAAGATATAAAGCAAAAAAGCAGCAATTAAT
>JBEBTR010000190.1:0-5649 GCA_040393725.1 Sphingobacterium endophyticum
ATTTTTCGGACGAGAACATATCATGAGGTAGGTTTTGATATTTTTCCTTTGGCTTGGCATACTGATGATCTGTTTTTGATAAAAATGAGTGATTTCAAAAATTTATATTTTATTAGGGAGTCTGAGGTTGTCATTCGTGTGTTTGAAAATAGTACTTCTGGATCTAAAGGGAATTTGAAAGAAAAGATTGAGGCTACAAAAAAATTTTTAAAAATATTCAGTGGTTTACTTATCGAAAAGAGCTTAGGCTGGTCTAAAGAAAAACAATTTTTAAGTGCAATAAAGAGATATGGTTCAGAAATTGGAAAAGATTCTTTAAAAACTATATTTTATTCTTTTGGAATTAGGGGTTGGTTTTTCTATTTTAATTATCAAATTAGGATTTTATTGAAGAGTATTTTTCCCGAATTTATACTTCGTATAATTACTAAAAAGAGATAGAAAATAACGTATTAAGAAAAAATAATATTATTAGTATATATTTATACTTTTAGTTATTTTTACGTTATATTTTCTATTTATGATTAAAGTTGGAATAATAATTCCAGTATATAATGTTGAGGCCTATATAAAGGAATGTTTTGACTCGGTTTGTAAGCAGAATTATGCATTTATTGAGTGCATTTTTGTAGATGATAAAAGTTCTGATAGGAGTTATGAGATTTTGCAGGAATTAATACTTAACTATCCTGGAAATATAGATTTCAAACTTTTATCTAATGAGGAGAACAAAGGTGCATCGGCAGCAAGAAATAAAGGGATTATTGCGAGCAATTCTGATTATTTATACTTTATGGACAGTGATGATACGATCACATCTACTTGTATAGATGAGCTTGTTTGTCATGTTTATTTGCACCCGGAGGTTGATTTGGTGCAGGGGGAAATGTTATGTGAAAATCAATCGTTAATTGATGATTTATGTATTTCTAAAAAAGGCTTTCCAGATTTTTCCAATGATAAGTATTGGGTTCGCTCCATCACATTCAACAGTTTACCAATCTCACCATGTAATAAATTAATTCGTTCAGATTTATTAAAAAGGAATAAATTATATTTCAAAGAAGGAATTGTAAATGAGGATGCTTTATGGATTTATAAACTAAGAATGCATATTAAGAGCATAGCATTTCATTATCCATATACTTATCGTTATCGAATGACCCCAGGATCGGTTACTATCTCTTCAGAAAATGAAAGGAGAAGGTTAAAGGATTTATTTTACATATTGGATGAATATATAAAAGGAATTGACGGGGAATTCAAGGAATTGGATAATTTTGGGATCTTAAAGCAGTTTTACCATGCGAAGCTAATTAATGTGTCCGTAGAGAATGATCGATATTTTCGAAAAAAGTTTGCGTATTCCATTAAAAAAGTGGTTAAAGATGATAAGGTTCTCGGCCTTTATAAGCTATTTTTCTTATATTTAAAGCTTCCAGGTGCGATTTTTGGAAACACATTGTTTTTTTGGAAAAAGATTTTAGGTTTATTGTACAGGTATAATAAATTGGTTGAGAAAAAGCAGTTTTTTTCTAAAATTCATCCTGGTTAACTATACTATTAATTAATTACACGTACTCTCATAGTTAACTATTTTTATGAAAAGTGTTAAAGCGATTGCTTTTTATCTTCCTCAATTTCATCCAATTCCGGAGAATGATCTTTGGTGGGGTAAGGGTTTTACCGAGTGGACAAATGTTGCGAAGGCAAAGCCGATGTTTGATGGGCATTATCAGCCTCATGTTCCAGCTGATTTAGGTTTTTATGATTTGCGGGTACCTGAAACACGGGAGGCACAGGCAAATTTGGCGAGGGAATATGGCATTTCGGCATTTTGTTATTGGCATTATTGGTTTGGAAATGGTAAAAGGATATTAGAGCGTCCTTTTCAGGAGGTTTTGGAGAGTAAAAGTCCAGATTTTCCATTTTGTTTGGCCTGGGCCAATGAATCATGGAGTGGCATTTGGCATGGTAATCCAAAGACAGTTTTAATGGAGCAGGTCTATCCTGGAGAACAAGATTATATTGATCATTTCAATGTTTTACTACCTGCATTTAAAGATAGTCGTTATTTCAAAGTTGAGGGGAAACCTTTGTTTATGGTATATAAACCAATGGAAATACCTGATTTAGATTTATTTGTATCAACATTCAGACGGTTGGCAAAAGAGAATGGCCTTGAAGGAATTCATTTGGTTGCTACCAATGTAGATCCGGATTGGGATACGAAAAAATACGGATTTGACGCTTTAACGCCTGCAGTACATACGAAGGATTCTTATTTAAAATCAGCAAATAAATTTGTTGACCTGTACCGTAGGGCAAAGACAAGTCGATTAAATAAATACTACAAGAAAATATTCAAAAAGCCTACAAGGATATATAACTATAAAGATGCCATTCAGGAATTTACGGAGGATTCTAAAGGCAATATCTATTATCCGACGGTTATACCAAATTGGGACAATAGTCCAAGAAGTGGTTTAAATGGTTTTGTCCTCCATAATTCAACTCCAGCCTTATTTAAGAAGGCAATGGTAAATGCAGTGAAAATGGTTAAGAAATATGATTCTGAAAATCATATTGTATTTATAAAATCATGGAATGAATGGGCAGAGGGGAATCATTTAGAACCGGATTTAAAATTTGGCCATCAATATCTTCAGGTTGTAAAGGATGTCCTACAAACAAAAGATTAGTTGGTTTGTTGGGGCAAAAAATGAGATTGTTTAAGTAATTTTCCGCAGAATTAAAAGAAATGATACCAGTCACAAAGCCGTTTTTACCACCGATTGAAGACTATAAGAAGTATCTAGATGATATTTGGTCAAGGAATTGGTTGACAAACATGGGGCCATTAGCCAGTAAGTTGGAAATGACATTAAAGGATTATCTTTCAGTCAACCACTTATTGTATGTTACTAATGGTACAGTTGCACTTCAATTGGCGATAAAAGCATTGGATTTGAACGGTGAGATAATTACTACACCATTTTCCTTTGTGGCGACGACGTCTTCAATTGTATGGGAGGGTTGTAAGCCAAGGTTTGTTGATATTGATCCACAAACTTTGAACATAGATCCGTCAAAAATTGAGGAAGCAATTGGTCCTGACACTTCTGCGATATTAGCCACACATGTTTATGGTAATCCTTGCGCTGTTGAAGCTATCGATAAGATTGCAAAGAAACATAATCTAAAGGTGATTTATGACGGGGCACATGCATTTGGTGTCAAAGTGAATGGAAAATCCATTTTTGAATATGGAGATATAAGTACATGCAGTTTGCATGCGACAAAATTGTACCATAGTGCTGAAGGAGGATTGGTAATCACCAAAGATTCAGAGCTTCTCAAGAAAATGGCCTATATGCGAAATTTTGGTATTTCAGGGTATAGTAGTTTTTCAGATTTAGGTTTAAACGGTAAGAATTCTGAGCTACATGCAGCAATGGGTCTAGTAAATTTTGATTGGTTGGAAAGGATAATCTCCAGGCGTTTAGAAATTACAGAGAGGTATTTAAAAAATTTAAAAGATTTAAAGGCTAGAGTTCCGGTCTGGCATAAAAATTCAAACCAAAACGGTGCATATTTAGTTTATGTATTAGAATCTGAGGATTTATTACTAAAGATTAAGTCTACACTAGATTCATTTGAGATTTTTACTAGGCGGTATTTTTATCCAAGTCTTTCTTCAAGTTTACCGTATTTAAGTCCGGTTGACATGGAAATTACAGATGATATTGCAAAAAGGGTATTGTGTTTGCCATTATATTATGAATTAACAAATGATGAAGTAGATTGGATTTGTCGATTAATTTTAAGAAGTCAAAACAATTAGTTCATGTTAATTTTTGGTGCCAAAGGCCTTGCAAAAGAAGTATTAGAAGTCAGTTTAGAAAAAGAAAGTAGAAAAGATATCGTTTTTTACGATGATATATCTACGGATTTACCTGATAGGTTATATAATGAATTTAGAATTCTTAGGACGTTAGATCAGGCGAGAGCATATTTGGAAAATGAAGATCTGCGATTTGTCTTGGGGTTGGGCGGTCCGATGCTCAGGCAAGCTATCTTTGATAAATTTGTTAGTATTGGAGGAGCTCCATATTCATTGATTTCTTCAACGAGTAGAATTGGATCTTTTGGAGTTGTCATAGATGAGGGGGTTAATGTGATGCTGAATTCAGTTATTACGAATGATGTAAAGATTGGAAAAGGCGCATTAATTAATCAGATAGCTTCCATAGGACATGATGTTGAAATAGGGGAATTTGTAGAGGTCTGTCCTGGAGTTGCGATTTCAGGTCATTGTAAGATTGGGAAATTAAGTTTTTTAGGGACCAATTGTACGATATTACCCAATGTCAAAATCGGTGAACGGGTTATTGTTGGGGCGGGGTCCGTTATAAATAGAGATATTCCGGATGGTTGCACAGTTGTCGGTGTGCCAGGAAAAATTATAAAAACCAACAATTATTAATAAGGGATAATAGTTTAATGGTAAAAATAAATAGGTTAAAATGGAATAAAAGGAAGAATATCATTTGAAAATCACACAAAACTAAACACTCACACACTAATAGTAAAATCTTAAGAACAAGTCATTATGCTTAGAGAAAGAATAGGTATAATGCAACCATATTTCTTTCCTTATTTGGGATATATCAGTTTGATAAAACATACTGATCGATTTATCCTATTAGATACAGTTCAATTTATAAGAAGGGGCTGGATCGAAAGAAATCGTATTTTAAAACAAAAGGAAGGGTGGTTGTATATTCAAGTCCCACTGAAGAAAAATAACGGTAGGTCGACTTTAATTAAAGATTGTGTTTTGGACAATTCAAAACCTTGGAAAGAAAAAATTTTAGCTCAATTTTCAATTTATAAAAAAATAGCGCCCAATTACGTGGACACTATGGAGTTTTTAGAGAAGACGTTATCTAAAAATTTTGTTGATATCACATCATTAGACAAACATATTTTGGAAGAAATATGTAAATATCTGGATATGCCAAGGGAGATTTCCATTTTTTCGGAGATGGATTTGACGATAGAGCAGCCGGAAAATTCGGACGAATGGGCATTAAATATCTGTAAATGCATCGGATCAAAGCTTACTTATATAAACCCAAGTGGTGGTAAGAGTTTTTTTGATAGGAGTAAGTACGACAATGCAGATATCAATATGTATTTCCATGAATTACAGATTAAAGACTATAAGCAGGGATATCGGGAGTTTGAGCCTAGGCTATCCATATTAGACGCAATGATGTTTAACACAAAGGAGGAGATTCATGATATGTTAGATCAATTTCAACTATCATGATTCTGTGTCGCATCATTTAGAATACCAACATTTATTAACCTATTTAAAAACTAAATTTTTATCATGGATGAAAAGAAATTAGAAAAAATTGATGTTTCGGTTGTTATGACTACATGGGGTCATGATAAGTTCATTGTTCAGGCAATTGAAGGAGTATTGAATCAAAAGTTTGATGGCAATATTGAATTGCTCATTACGAATGACAGATCCCCGGACGAAACGGATAAAATTGTTACTAATTATTTAAGAAATACGGTAATTCCTGAAAATATTCATGTAGAATATATTTTGAATGAAAAGAATTTGGGAGCTGT
>JBEBTR010000191.1:0-5570 GCA_040393725.1 Sphingobacterium endophyticum
GATGGAAAGAATATTTTCGTAGGCGCCTTTACCAATTATGAAAATAAAGGAAACATCAAACCCAACAATAGAATTGTCAGAACTTTTCCTAATGGAGAATATGATGCCAGCTTCCGCGTAGGAAATGGGGTTCAAGGAAATTTAAGTTCAATTATACAAATTCAGAATGCGTATTATATTGCAGGATCATTCTCGGGTTTTGATCAAAGGACTGACAATATTTCCAATTTGACTCGGTTGAACCTAAATGGGCAGATTGATACCATGGCCGTTAAACCATACCGCCCTCCTCACCTTCCCGATACCACCAAATATTATCCAAAATTCAATGGTGGATTTAATACTGTTGTTAATAATATTTATGAACACAAAGGTAAAATATTAGCTGTAGGTAGTTTTAGATTTCATATCCATCGAATTTATGGAAAGCCGAATTATATGGAAACTAGAGATTCCGTGATCCTTGATAGCACTGAGATACGATCTGTTGCGCTATTAAACCTGGATGGCACTTTAGATAAATCTTTTAGATTTTCCAATGGAAAAGCTTTTTTAGGTGCAAATGGCTATACAAACGCTTATTATCATAAATCCGGAGCCTTAAAAGGGAAGACGGTTATTTTTGGATCCTTCAGCAGCTTTGATGGCGAGGCAGCAGGAAATATCGTTAGGTTGAATGAGGATGGAACGGTAGATAAAACCTTCAGTATTGGAAAAGGAGCAAGTTATGGTATTAACTCAGTGACTTTCAATGAAAAAACCAATAAATATTTAATTACGGGCGGTTTTAAGACCTTTAATAATGTGGCAAGTCCCCAAATGGTGATGTTAAATGCGAATGGAACAGTAGATAATACCTTCAAAATAAAAGACTTTAATGAAGGATTTCCAACATACGCACTACAATTGGAAGATGGCAATATTGCAGTTTCCGGTTCATTTGGAGAATATGGCGGAATTGCAAGATCAAATTTCTTGATTATCGATTCCAAGGGTGATTTGGTTAAGGGAATGAACAATACAGGCTATGTTGACAGAGAAATCTTTAAAATTATTGAAACAAAATCAGATGATGGAAAAAGAGCCTTACTTCTCTTAGGTGATTTTGATAAATTCGATAATATTGATGCTAGAAAAATAACAAGAATAACGATTGAATAATCAGCAAATTATGAAGAAAAATATTTTAAACTCGATTTCAGCCATACTGCTGATTTTTCTGGGCCTTAATATAACTTCCTGTCAGGAAGAATTCAGCAAGGTTATTCCAGAAAATGATTCTGATTCTGTAGATGTAATTTATGGAAAGCCTAAAGTGCTCTTGTTAATTGTAGATGGAGCTCGAGGAGAATCTGTAAGAACTTCCAATATCTCCAATATGAATGCTTTGCTGCCCAATTCTATTTATTCCTGGGTTTCCTTGAGTGAAGAGAATGCTGCTGGTATTTCATCGAATTGGGCAAATTTATTCACTGGAGTAAATTACACGAAACATGGAGTAAGGGACAATACTTTTGAGAACAATAAGTTCGATGCCTATCCCCTATTGGCTGACCGGATAAAGGCCAGCATGGGTGATTCCATAAAGATGAGTATGGTCAGTCCTAACGCCACATTTATTGAAACATTCGGTAAAAATACGAAGGCTCAAAAAGCAAGCAATGATGATGATGTTACGACGAAAGTTATCAATGATCTGAAAGATGAAAATCTTTCATTTATTACGGGCCACTTTACTGCAGTAGATGCAGCCGGTAAAACTGCTGGATACGATAATTCAAAACCAGCCTACAAAGCTGCGATTGAAAAATTTGACAGTCAGGTAGGTCAAGTAATCAAAGCATTGGAAGCTAGGCAAAATTATAGTAAAGAAAACTGGATGGTAGTCATTACATCAAGTCAGGGGGGCGCATATGAGATTCCTCCAGCACAAAATGACAACACAATTTTCAGTAATGCTGCTCTCAATACCTTTACGATCATTTATTCGCCGAGGTATGCCACTAAATTTATAGGGAAACCATTTATCGGAAATAAATTTATCGGTGATTTTATGCGCTTTGAAAAAGAAAATTATGCTCAGCTAGATTCTGGAGATAACAGAATTTTCGATTTGGATTATTCTGATTTTACCATTGAGCTAAAGATCAAGAAGAATAAAGGCAGGGATAATAATTATGCCTTCTGGTACCCATCGATTATTGGAAAAAGAAAACATTTTCAGGGAAACTGGTGGGATGAAACTGATGGTATAGGATGGGTTATTCACTTATCTGGAGAGTCGTGGATTTTTAATGCTCGTGGGGATAAGGGAACTGGAGAAGTTAAAGCTGACAAAGATTTAAACCGGGGAACTTGGAATACCATTTCCATTACAGGTCAAACAGTAGATGGCAAGCGGACTGTCAAACTCTATACAAATGGTGAACTTTCAAAAGAGGCGGATATTAGTGGCTGGGGTTCTATTGCTGCAGAGGCAAAATTTAGAATTGGATTTTTAGAAACTAGGGAAGGCTGGCGTTCAGACGCATATTTGGCAGATGTAAAATTCTGGAAAGCCGCATTATCGCCGGAGACTATCAAACAATATAGCTGTGAAGTTGGAGTGGAAATGAGCCACCCAAACATTGACTTTCTTGCTGCATATTGGCCAATGAACAGTAAGGATGGAAAAGTAATATTGGATGAGGGCCCGTATGGTTCCCATCTAAAAACACATGGAGATTATCCGATTACCAATCTAAATGATTTTCTATGTGCTCCTTCTTCAAGCACTTTGAGTGCGATGGTTCCTAGAAATATTGATATCCCTACCCAAATTATCAGTTGGCTTAAAGTTCCAAGGCAATTGAGTTGGGGCTTGGATGGACGTGTTTGGATTGATAAATAAACCTAAAGATTATGAAAGTCATGTTGAATTTATTCAAAAAGATATATTTCCCTATTCTTTGCTTCACCTTATTTGTGGGTTGTAAGGATACAGCTTTAGAAGACTTTAGTCTAAAGCCCGGAACAGCAACGACCGTTGGTTCTGGTGATATCGCCGGTGGGATTACAAAAACGAATGAACAGATTACTGTTCCTGTTAGTATTAAATTAACTAGCCCTGCGAGTAAGGCATTTGATGTGAACCTTGCCGTAAATCAAAAAGCGGCTGAAGATCATATTAAATCTAAAAATTTAGGAAGTAATTATATTGCCGTTAATCCTGAGTCTATCTTCTTACCAAATAGTACAAAAGTTAATTTTGGTGCAGATTCTACGGTCTTCAGCATTACCATTACACGGACAGAAGTTGAGAAATATTTTGGAAAGAATATTGTTATCGGATATGCCATTACAAATGCCGGAAAAGGCAATAATATTGACTCAAAGAATGCTAGCGGTGTACTTGTATTAAAAGTGAACGATCTAATTACGGAATCAGATATTCATTTTATCTCATTAACCAATGGTGCTGGAACTGTCTTAGAAGCTAGAAATCAACAAAATTATGAAAGCTCTTCTACAGGACTTACGATACCTATTGGGGTAAGCTTGGCGAGCTTTCCTGGTTCTGCATTTACTGTTGATGTCCAAACATCCACAGATACCATTGCTCAATTGATTAAAACAGGTGTATTGCCTGCAAATACGGTAGGTCTTAAACCCGAGCAGTACAGCATTCCAACGAAAGTACAAATGGCAAGCAATTCCAAATCTGCTGGATTAGAGATTACTGTGCCTTGGTCGGTAATCAACCAGAACTTAGATAAGAAGTTAGCTGTTATTGTTAAGTTGAGTTCCTCTACCCTTCATGTACTGAATCCGGAAAAAAATTACAGCATCTTGCTGATAGACTCAGAAAATGTTGTTGAAGTGGATGTTACCAACGATGCTGTATTTACAGTAAGCCGCGACAATACCGGAAATCCGAATGAAAATTCTCCGAAATTGATTGACGGTAATTATAACTCAAAATTCTTGTTAGGAGATTTTGTGGACCTTGAAGCCAAATTAGTATTTACAGAAGCTCAGAAAATCGGTGCATACACCTTTACCTCTGGAAATGATGCTCAAGAACGTGACCCTGCGGAATGGGTGCTTTATGGTTCAAATGATGGAATTACTTGGGAAGCTATAGATACCAGGAGAACAGAGGTTTTTAACGGCCGAAATGAAACCAAGCGATTTAATATTGAATTCCCTAAGGCATACAAACAGTTCAAGTTACACATCGAAAGAACACGAAGCAGCAGTTTGTTCCAAATGTCGGAATGGCGTATGGTAAGAATTCCTTAATAGAATCTAGAATTTGAAATTATGAAATTAATGAAATATGTATTTCTCTGCTTAGCTCTAGGTCTGTTGAGCAGTTCATGTAAAAAAGATCAAGAACCGGTGCCTGAGGTTATTGAAAAAGAACCAAAACCAACGGCAGCATTTACCTTTGCACAGGTAAATCAGAATGATCCATTTACTTATAAGTTTGATAACAAAGCGACCAACTTTAAAGAAAGCCGCTGGTCCTTTGGAGATGATAGTACTGCTTCTGTAGTGGCTCCTACCCATACTTTTCTAAATACAGGAACTTATGTAGTCAAGTTGGTTGCATTAAATGGGGAAGGATATTGGGCCCAAAGAGAAGAAACCATCCGTATTTCAGCTGCTAATTTGATTAAGGTGACTGCAAAACCTGCAGGAGCGGGTAAATTGAACTTGGCCTTTACAACAGCAATGTCAGTTGCAAAAACAGAATGGAAGGATGGTTATGAAAGCAATGGACAAGTTCTTAGCACAGAAAAAACAATAGATTTACAATTTGATCCCGGAACATTTAAAGAAGTACAATTAAAATTGACAACTTCAAAAGGTTCGATTGCAGCTTTAAATCTTTTTGTATCTGAATTAGGTATCATCAAAGACATTACGACTTTTGAAAATTCATTCTCTGTTTCCCATGAGAACAGTGGCGGACCGGATGCTGGAGAAGGATCGAAAAAGATGATTGATGGAGATATAACGACCAAATTATTCGTGGGTGGCGTTGGAAATAATATGAGTTGGCAATTTGCCTATCAATCTCCACAAATCCTTAATGGATATAGTATGACTTCAGGTAATGACTCACCAGACCGAGATCCTAAAAGCTGGAAAGTAGAAGGTTCAATTGATGGAGAAACATGGGTTACGGTTGATCAACGTTCAAATGAATTTTTCCCGGAAAGAAGACTATCAAGGACTTTCTTATTTACAAATAAAACCCCATATAATTATTATAGATTCTCTATGACGGAACTAAATGGGGGAAATAATTTCCAAATGTCAGAAATTCGCGTTTTAGAATTCCCACAGTAAATAAATAAAATTAAATTTTAATAATAACTGGTTGCTAGATCTGTAAGACAGAAAAAGTAACCAGTTTTTTATTTCTACCCTACTCCTTTTACTCTTCTTCCATTCTCCGTCCTTTTTCATCCGCAGCTGATTATGACCTCGTCCGCTTGTATCCGGACGAGGTATGGATAATGTGTGGACGAAAAAGGAGGAAGAGTAGACCAAGAGTGGACTGAAATCAGACCAAGAAATGA